>JANNIB010000257.1:0-4281 GCA_031404695.1 Acidobacteriota bacterium | reverse complement strand
CGCCGAGCGTGAGGTCAAGGGAATCGGCCAGCGCCTTAATGACCTTGAGCAGGCGCTTCTCGAGCCGCAGGCCGGTCTGAACGCGCTCGACCGCCACCTCGCGGGGCCTCTGCCGCTGTCGTGACTTTGTTGTCATGGTACGAAGATAACAACACCACGACGCCGTGCGCAAGGCGCGATGACGGGAGCCGAGGGCGCGCCGTGGACGGCACGCCCTCGTCGCGAATGAAGGGGAGGTGCTACCGGGTCGCGTCGGTGCGGCCGGCGATCTTGCGGCCGGCCTCGACGGTCTTGAAGCCAGCGTCGCCCCAGTTCATGACGAACACGTTGAAGCCCTGCTTCATGCGCGTCTCGATGTCGGTGGCGCTGGCCGGAAAGCCGCAGGCGATGTTGTTGGCCTTGCACGCCGCCAGCACCTGCTGGATGGCGCCTTCCCAGGCCGCCTCGTCGAGCACGCGCTTGCCGTCGGCGCCGGTGGTCGAGAAGATGCCGCGCAGCGTGCCGGCACCCGGCCACAGCACGCCGATGCCCGGCACCGCCGCGATCTCCTTGAGGTTCGCCAGGCCCGTCTTGCTCTCGACAATCGTCCAGTTGATGAGCTCGCCGTTCGGGTTGAGCGGCCACACATCGGCCTTCTGGCGGTACTCGGCCTCGCTCATGCCCCATACGGCCGGTGCGCCGCCCACGTCATCGGGCCGCACGCCGCCTTTCGACTTGAAGCGCATCGCGGCGATGCCGGCGCGCGCCTCGGCGGCCGTTTCCACCGTCACGAGCATCACGCCGCTCACGCCGAGGTTGAGCTGTTTGCCGATGGCGACCTGCGCGGCCGCGAGATCGGGCCGCAGCTCCGGCGTCTTCACGATCATCGGGTGAGTCAGGTGGAGGTGCGGCGCGCGGGCGAGGATGCCGGCGCCGACGAGGCCCTTCGCGAAGTCGGCGAATACGGGATAGGCGGTGTCGAAGTCGCCTTCCATGCTGCCGTCGAACACGAAGTCGCTCAGCTTGTAGGCGGCAGCTTCCTGCGCGAGTTCGGCCGGCGACTTCGGGGGCGTGGCCGGCGCGGCCGGCGCCCCGGCGGGACGGGCGGCGCCGGGAGGTCCGCCCGGGAAGCGGCGGTTGCTCGGCGCATAGAGCCCGAACACCGGCTGCTTCGCTTCGAGCAGCCCGATGACGCGGTTGTGACGGGCCTTCGGCGCCTGCGCGGCGACAAAACCGCCGGCAGCAGTGACCGAGACGAGCGCGAGAGCAACGAGATGACGCACGAGACCTCCCTTGGGACCCCGTGACGATAGCCCGAACACCCGGCAAATGTAACGGGGTCTGTCACCATCTCCGGATGTAACCGTGACAGACCCCGTTACAACCTCGGCAGATCCCGCTATGCAGTCACGCCAGCGGGAAGGCGCCCGCGCTGTCGCCGAAGGACGTCACGTCGTCGAGGCCCAGGGCGTGCAGCACGCTCAGCATGACGTTCGACAGCGGTGTACCCGGCTTGGCGGCAAGGTGGCGTCCACCGGGGATGGCGCCGCTCGCGTGGCCCGCCAGCAGGAACGGCACGTGTTTGTGGTTGTGCTGATTGGGATTGCCCATCGGCGAGCCGTAGAGCACGAGTGACCGATCGAGCAGCGTGGCGTCGCCGTCTTTCACGTCGCGCAGGCGTGAGAGCAGCGCGGCAACCAGACTCACGTGATAGGCGTTCACCGCCGCCAGCGCCCGTACCCGCTCGGGCTGCTCGCCGTGGTGCGACAGGATGTGGAACGCCGTGCGGACGCCGCTCTCGGGAAACACCCGGTTGGACCCGTCGCGGCTCATCTTGAAGGCCACGACCCGCGTGATGTCGGCCCGCAGCGCCTGCACGATGAGATCGGCCATCAGCAGCACGTGTTCGGTGTAAGAGTCGGGCGTCGCCGCCGGCGCCCCCGGGCGCTCGCGCGGAGCGCCGTCGCCGTGACGCGCCTCCACCGCCTGGATGCGCCGTTCGATCTCGCGCACCGCCTCGAGATAGTCGCCCAGGCGCGCGCGATCGGCGGGGCCGAGACGCGCCCCGAGCCGCGCCGCCGAGGCGCGGATCGCATCGAGGATGCTGCGGTCTTCGGCGCGCCGGCGCGCGTCGACGACGGGATCGCCGGTAGGCATCGCACCGTACATCTGGTCGAAGACCACCCGCGGATCGCGAATCATCGGCAGCGGCCGGGTCGGCGACGCCCAGCTGATGGTGTCGCTGTAGACGCACGAGTAGCCGTATTCGCAGCCGCCCGCCTGATCGACCGGCTCGATCGCCAGCTGCAGCGACGGCAACGGCGTGTCCTGCCCCACTCGCGCCGCGTAGAGCTGATCGAGCGAAATCCCGGCATGCACGTCGGCGCCGTCGGTGCGACGCGGATACGCCTGCGTCAGGAAGGTCGCGCTCGAGCGGAAGTGGTCGCCGCCGATCTCGCGGGCCTCAGTGGGATCGGCGCTCGGCACATCGGTGCCGCTCACGATCGTGAGCGCCTGCCGGAACGGCTCGAGCGCGGTGAGACACGTGGGCCCCAGATCGAAGCTGGCGCCGGTGGCCGCCGGGGCCCACAGATGTTCGCGCCGTCCGAGCAGCGAGCTGCCGGCCGCGCCGTGCACCATCTCAAGGCAGATGAGGGGCGCGGGCCGACGCGTGGCCGCCCGGGCCGCGCGCGCGCCAAGCCCCGCCGGCAGCATCGCCTCGAGCCACGGCACCGCGATGGTGGCGCCGACGCCGCGCAGCAGCGTGCGCCGCGACAATGACTTGCCGGTGAGATACATGACGGCGCCGCTACTTCCGCTTCTTCAGGCGCTCGCCGGTCCAGGTGCCGGGGCCGCGCGTGGTCATCATCTCGCCGCTGATCGTGCCGTCCTCCTGCAGGGTCACGGTGATCGGCTTTGCCGCTGCCGACGGCGTTTGATGCGTGCCCGACGCCGGCGCCGGCTCGGGGGCGGCCTCGGTGGCGCCAGCGGATTTGTCGCCGACGAGCGTCAGGGTACGCCCCACGAGCTCGCCTTTGAGCGGCACATCGCGGCCCATCATCATCATCGTGGCGGTGACATGCGTGGCGTCTTTCGGCTCGACCACGAGCGCGATCTGGTGGCTCATGAACTCGATGTTCCAGGTGCCCGAGAAGTCGGCGGTCGTGACCGGCGCCTGTGCCGACACGGTGATCCAGGTCGAAGCCAGCACGGCGAGAGCGAAACGAACAGACATGGCGGATCCTTTCGTGATTCCGGGGATGGACTTCTGCACGTTATCGGAGGCCGCCTGAACGGGGCGTGAAGCCGTCGTTCAGCCGCCATTCAGGCCGGGGGTGCAGAATCGGAGCCGAGGCCGTAGAGTCGAACCATGCGGGTGCTGGTCGCGGAGGATGAAGGGGCGCTGGCCGGCCAACTGGCCACCGTGCTCGCCGAGGCCGGCTATGCGGTGGATGTGGCTCGCGACGGCGGCGAAGCGGAGTTCCTCGGCCGCACCGAGCAATACGACGCCGTGGTGCTCGATCTCGGCCTGCCGACGCTCGACGGGTTGACCGTACTGCGGCGCTGGCGCGAGTCGGGCCACGGGATGCCGGTGCTCGTCCTGACGGCCCGCGGCAGCTGGCACGAGAAAGTGCGCGGCATCGACGGCGGCGCCGACGACTACATGGCCAAGCCGTTCCAGATCGAGGAGGTGATGGCGCGCCTGCGGGCCCTCATCCGGCGCGCGTCCGGCCACGCCAGCCCCGAACTGCGCTGCGGTGACGTCATGCTCGATCCCCGGGCCGCGCGTGTGGTGGTCGCCGGGCTGCCGGTGAAGGTCACCGGGCATGAGTACCGCGTGCTCTCGTACCTGATGCATCACCAGGATCGCATCGTCTCGCAGGCCGAGCTGACCGAGCACATCTACGCGCAGGGTTTCGACCGCGACTCGAACACCGTCGAAGTGTTCGTGGCGCGTCTGCGCCGCAAGCTGGGCGGCGCCGCCATCGACACGGTGCGAGGCCTCGGTTACCGCATGGGAGGGACGCGCGCGTGATGGGCTCACTGTCGTTGCGCACGCGCGTGCTGCTCGGGGCCGCCTCGTGGACGCTGGGCCTCTTCATCATCTTCGGCGTTGTGCTGACGCAGGCGCTCTTCCGCCATCCGGGCGTGCCCGGTGTCTTCCACCGCATGTTCCTGAACGTGTGGCCGCTGCTCGCCACGGCGGTGGTGTGCCTGGCCGCAGGCCTGTTCCTGGTGCGGCGTGGCCTAGCGTCGTTCGGCGCGCTGCGGGCCCGGCTCGTGGAGGTGCGCGACGGCCGC
>JANNIB010000256.1:0-4238 GCA_031404695.1 Acidobacteriota bacterium | reverse complement strand
GCGCGGATCATCGGGGGATCGCTCACGACGCTGCTCTACATGGCGCAGCTGGCGTCGATCTCGATGGACCCGTTCTTCTCCACCGTCGACGGCCTGCACACGCCCGATCAGGTCGCCATTGACCTCGACCCGCAGCCGGGCGCGACCTTCGCGCAGATCCTCGACGTGGCGCGCTGGGTGCACGAGATCCTGGACAAGATCGGCGTCACGGCGTTCCCGAAGACGTCGGGCTCCGAAGGGCTGCACATCTTCGTGCCGCTCCAGCCCGGCACGCCCTATCAGGCCGGCATGCTCTTCTGTCAGATCGTGGCCACGATGGTCGCGACCGCCCATCCGAAGGTGGCCACGGTCGAGCGCGCCGTCCGCAAGCGCAGGCCGGGCACCATCTACGTCGACTACCTGCAGAACATCGACGGCAAGACGCTCGCCTGCGCCTACAGCGCCCGCGCCAGCGCGTTTGGCGGCGTCTCGACGCCGCTGACGTGGGCCGAAGTGCACCAGGCGCTCACGCCCGACATGTTCACCCTCGACACCATCCTGCCGCGCGTGCGCGAGATGGGCGATTTGTGGAGCGGCACGAGAGAGCATGAGGGCGCGGACTTGCTCGGCGCGTTGGAAAAGCTCGGCGCCTCGCGAGGCTAGGGACTAGGGACTGGGGGCTGGGGGCTGGGGCGAACAGGAAAACGGGAAGGGCCGGGAGATGCTCCCGGCCCTTCGCGCGTGTGAGGATGTAGCTGCGATGCAGCGGGACGGCATGGAGCGCCAGCCCCCAGCCCCCAGCACCCAGCCCCTAGAATTGAACGCGCAGCTCGCCAATCACCTGCCGCCGCAGGATGTCGCCAAAGACGTGCGACTGGATGGCTTCGTCGAACAGGTTGTTGAACTTGATCGTGGTCGTGACCCTGTCACCCGGCCACTTCACGCCGAAGGCGCCGTTGACCTGCGCGTAGGCGTCGGTCGACCCGTGATAGCGCGAGTCGAGCACGTCCTGCCAGAACGCCTCGTCCTGGTAGCTCACGTTCATGTTGCCGAGGAACATCCCCTGGCTGTAGCTGAAGCCGGCGTTGAAGCGGTTGGTCGGCGGCAGGTTCACCTCGGAGATGTCGAAGTCGGGGTCGGGCGTGAACTGGTAGGAGTAGTTCGCAAAGACGTTCAGCGCGCGGTTGACCGCGGCGTCGACGCCGAGTTCGAAGCCCTTGTCGATAACGCTGCCGAGGTTGCGGTAGCTGAACTCGGACGGCAGCCCGCCAGTGTTGCAGGTCACCTGGCCCACGCACGACGGCGGCAGCACTTCAAGGATGCCCAGCGCGGTCGCCTGGCCGACCGGGGCCAGCTTGGCGACCCAGCCCGGCGGCGGGTTGGCGGCGCGGTAGCGCCCGACCTGCGTGAAGAAGATGTCGTCCTTCGACTTGTTGTAGTAGAACGCCGCCGTCACCGTGGCGCGGTTGGCGATGACGCCCGTATAGGCCACTTCGAACGCATCGACCTGCTGCTCGACCAGGTCTTCGTTGCCGGTGGCCTGCACCGGGAAGTTGTAGACCGGACCACCGGGCAGGAACGGAATCGCCGGTGCGAGGTTGGGGATGGCCCGCAGGTCGAGCTGGTTGATGATCCCCACCTCGAGGAAATTGTTGATGAGCGACGGCGCGCGGAAGGCGCGGTTGAACGACAAGCGCACGGCGTGCTCGGGCGCCGGCTTGATGATGAGGGCCGTGCGCGGCGAGAAGTTCGGCTGGTCAAGCACGCTGAACCGGTCGAGGCGCGCCCCCACCACCCAGCGCAGGTAGTCGTTGATGAAGATCTCGTCCTGGATGTAAGCGCCGCCTTCGGAGCGGCTGTCGCCGCGGGGCGCCAGCGACAGGTCGAAGCTGTTGTAGCGGGCATTGCCGCCGAAGCTCACGACATTGCGGGTGCCGAAGGTCATGACGTTGCCGTATTCGGCGTCGAACGTCTTGGTGTTGAAGAGGAACGGAATCGGCCGCCCGTCGGCGCCGAACGACAGCAGCGCGTTGGCATCGCCGTCGAGGATGTTGGTGAAGACGTTGAACTTCTGGGCGCCCTTGGACCACCGCGCCGAGCCGTAGGCCAGCTTGGTGCCGCGGTCCATGTCGAACGGCCCGATGCCGGTATGGATGATCCCTTCGGTGCCGGCGAAGCCGCCCGAGAACGACAGCCGGTAGGCGCCCGCCGGCGCTTCGTAGTCGAGGCGGCCGTCGAACTTCGGCTGCTGCGTGCCAGTGTTCGTGAACGCCGGATACGGCGTGTTGGCGGCGTTGTTGATGGTGCCGGTCGGCCGCAGCAGCGCGTCCTGCGCGAAGGCACCGGCCGACAGCTTGTACGACCACCGGTCGTTCACCGCGGCGGCATGCGTGGCGTTGATGTACCAGAGCGGCAGGCTGCTGCGCTCGGTGTCGGGCCGGCCGGGTCCGATGTTGCCGACGCCCATCGTGAAGCTGGTGCCGGCCATCTCACGGGGCGACTTGGTGATGAAGTTCACGACGCCCGAGAGGGCGTTGGCGCCCCACACGGCCGAGGCCGGGCCGCGGATCACTTCGATCTGCCGGATTTCGTTCGGGTTGATGGGCAGGAAGTCCCAGGCGACGAAGCCGAAGAAGTCGAGATAGAGCGAGCGGCCGTCGATGAGCGCCAGCTGCCCGGTGGACAGCGTCGAGGTGGCACCTCGCATGTTGATGTTGAAGTCACGCGCCGAGGTCTGCGTGATGTTCATGCCCGGCACCGACCGCAGCAGCTCGGCGTAGTTGGTGGCCGGGGAACTGGCGATGACGTCGCTCGAGATGACGCTCACCGTGGCCGGCGCGTTCACCAACTGCTGCTCGACCTTCGAGGCCGTCACCACCACCGCTTCGGTGTAGATCGGGGGCTGCTCGGCTTCGGCCGGCGGCGGAGCCGGCGGCTGGGCCGGCGTCTGAGCACGCGCCGTGGCGGCCGTCGCCAGCGTGAGTGCCACGATCCAGGCGCACACTGTCCTCACGGGAACCTCCAGACCGGAGCGGGCGGATGCGTTCCGCGCACGCCCCCGATGACGTTTCGGCATTGTAAAGGAACTTGGCCTCGAATCGAGAGGGGTCAGGCCGCGGTCTGCACGGTTGCTGCCCACGCTTCGAGCGCGCGTGCATCCTGGTCGAAACGGCGGATGCCGTCGCTCAGCTTCTCGACCGCCATCGCATCCTGGTTGTGCAGCCAGCGATAGGCCTTCTCATCGAGGTGGATGCGGGGCTCGCCGTCGCGCGCGGCCATCTCCGGGGTGAGCGTCGGGGTGAGTTCCCCGGGCGTGGACGCGAGTGTCGCCAGCAGATCGGGACTGATGGTCAGCAGGTCACTGCCGGCCAGTTGTGTGATCTGCTCGACGCGGCGGAAGCTGGCGCCCATGACCTGCGTGGCGTAGCCGTGCTTCTTGAAGTAGGCGTAGATGCGTCGCACCGACTCGACGCCCGGGTCGGCGTCCACCGGAATCTCGGCCCCCTTCGCCTTGCGGAAGTAGTCGTAGATGCGGCCGACAAACGGCGAGATGAGCGTGACGCCGGCTTCGGCGCAGGCCACCGCCTGGGCGAAGCTGAAGAGCAGCGTCAGGTTGCAGTGGACGGCCTCGCGCTCGAGCACCTCGGCGGCGCGGATGCCCTCCCAGGTGCTGCCGATCTTGATGAGCACGCGCTCCTTCGCCACACCCGCCGCGGCGTAGAGCGCGATGAGGTCGTGCGCCTTGGCGATGGTGGCGTCGGTGTCGAAGCTGTGGCGCGCGTCGACTTCGGTGGACACCCGGCCCGGGATGATGTCGAGGATCTCGCAGCCGAAGGCGACGGCGAGCCGGTCCATGAACGCTTCGGTGCGCGCGGCGCCCGTGAGGCCCGTGGCGACCGCCGCGGCGAGGGCGCCGTCGACCAGCCCGCGATACGCCGGCTGCTGCGCGGCCTTGAGCAGGAGCGACGGATTGGTGGTGGCATCCTGCGGGCGGTGCTGACGGATGGCGTCGATGTCGCCGGTGTCGGCGACCACGACGGTATAGCGCTTCAGGGAATCGAGCAGGGACATGGAGAGATATTACCGGGGGCTGGGGGCTGGGGGCTAGGGACTGGGGCTCGGGGCTGGGGGCTGGGAGCTGGGGGCTGGGGCGTGGCACGTCGCGCGGCCGGGCGGGGGGGGGCCCCCCCCCCCCGAAACAAAAAACCAGAGTGTATAGGCCGGCCGCGGCTGGCCAAAGCAGGGAAAGCATAACGACC
>JANNIB010000255.1:0-4696 GCA_031404695.1 Acidobacteriota bacterium | reverse complement strand
CTGGACCTCACCGCAGGAGCGCATCGACGCGTCGACGTAGGGATTGGTGATGGCGCCCTTCGGCTGGAGCCACGATTTCTTCTCCATCGAGCAATACACGACAACTGGTCGCGCGCCGGAGCGGCCCTGGCGGAAGCGAATGAGCTCCTCAGACAGCATGGAAAAAGAGTCGCGCGCGGCCAAGGGGTTCGCCGCGCTGACCAATGCATTCGCCCGTTCGGCAATGGCGTTCTGCCTTTCGGCGACGGCGGTGTCCGCCAACTCTTGTGTGGTCCGCTGCAGGTCTTCGACGGAGCCGCTCAGAAGCGCCTGGCGGACACTTTCATACTTTTTGAAGAGATTCGTCTGGCCCGCGGAAGCAGCGAGCGCGAAGAAAAAGACGGACAGTGCAGCGATGAAGATTACGGTGCGTTTCATTCGGATTTCTCCTTCATTCGGTTGTATCTCGCCGCAAGCGATCATGCTCGCGTCGAAATAGGGGTTGGTAATCGGCCCTTTCGCCTGAAGCCAGGAATGCCTGATCACTCTGCTGCTGCAAAGGGATTGAAAGACAAAGTTCACGGTTGGTCTCCTCGTGTCGACTCGTGGATCGGACACACTTCAGCATCCAGTAGAGACAGGGGAAGGGACCGCTCTCAGATAAGAAAGACTGAGTTGAGGAGGTAGACGCGATCGTCTGGCGCGTGACTGCGCTCGATCAAATCCGCAGCGGCTCGAAGGTGCGTCGGCGGCGCGCTGGGTTTGCTCGCATGGGCCAGGACAGTCAGCGCAGGACTCAGCTCAGTCCGATCGGGCGTAGCCGCCACCGCTCGCAGCTCGCGTGAGGGTGCGCTACTCATCCCGCACTGGGACTCGCACGCCGTCCCTGTCGCAGATTGCACGACGGTAGAGGGCGAATGTGCCACGCAGCAAGGCATCGAACAGGCCAGGAGTAGTGCGCAGAAGGGTGCAAGCAGGAGTACAAACGACAGAGCCGAGAGGGTGAGCAGTGCGCGAATCCACGTGATCGTGGTTCGATCCCTTCCCGGTTCTCTGTTCAAGTTAGTCATGTTCGCCTGTCGCCGCCAAGATAGTCTTCACCTGACATTTGGGAGGGTAGTTAGGGTCACAAAATCACGTGACCCTCGTCACCCGAGGGCGAAGAGCGTCGTCTTGGTCCACGATGCTTGGACTTGACCGCCAGCGGTTCGTCGCTGAGGACGAGCTTCCTACTGTTTGCCCGTCGATTTTTTGATTTCGCGGATGGCTGCCTCGCGGCCCTGCTCCCTCGCGATCGCGGAGTATCTCGCGCGCTTTGTTTTGGCGACGCCGCGCAGTGCCGAGATGTACTGGCCCTGCAGTTTGCGGGATGCCAGGACTTCCGGCGACGAAGCCTTCATCTTCCGGCGAACCCTCTTCGTGACTGCCTTTGTTGTCTCCGCCACAGTCTCGGCCACTTGTCTCGCGGCGCGTTTTGTGGCTCGGACGGGGTGAACGTTGGCGGCGATTCCCCGAAGTTCGGAGATGCGCTTCTCGAGGGTGCTCATCTCTTCCCACATTCCGGAAAGGTACCGGCGGATGTCGGCAGCCGACAACTGCTTCTCGTCGATCGCTTTCTCGAGGATGTACTTTGCCTGATGTGCGGTGAGGGGCGGAAACTTAGCTGGTCTTGCCATGCGGAGATTCTAAAACGAAAACGCGCTGTTCGGTGGTCTCTGAATTAGTAACGCCAGCAGATAGGAGATAAGTGCGACGAGCGTCATCGCAGAGCGTTGCGACAGCGGTCAACGCGCGCCTCGAGTGCCTGGCGATGAAGGCATCGATGATGCGCGACCGTTCATTGATCGCGATTGTCGAACTGGCGCAATTTGCGGGCGGAAGTCTGAAAATGACAAACGCCGCGAATTGCTTCGCGGCGTTTGCGTTTGGCCTGCCTTCCAGGCTGCCTGCGAGGTTAGCTGTCGGATTCGGGCTGGAAGCCCTACCAGCTTGTGGCCGGATTCACCCCGGACGGTGGCAAGCCGTCGCTTCGGTTCCCCCGCTCCTCGGCTGCCGAGGATTAGGCGGCAAGCCGCCACACGATGGCGGCAGGTTCAGTGTAGCCCGAGATCGACCGCTGTCAAGCAAAGCTCAGCAGTCTGGTCCCGCGATGTCTCGGTTCGGAAGCCTCACGAGTTCGCCGAGGATTTCAAGAAGCACATCGACCGAGTACGGCTTCAATAGAAAGCGTACGTTCGGCCGTTGAAGAATCTGCGCGAGTGCGCCTTCATCGCCATGACCTGTCGAAAAGACGACGGGAAGGTCGGGAAACTTTGCGGCGATCTGTCGATAGAGTGCAACGCCGTCGATGTCGGGCAGGCCGATATCCAGCACCACCGCGTGAGGAGTCTGCCGCTGCAACGCGGCGAGTGCGGCGTGTCCGCTCGTCGCGAGCTCGACGATGCCGCCGTGCTCCTCGAGCGCGGCTTTCACACCGCTAGCGACCGCGTCGTCATCCTCGACGAGAAGGACCCGTGCGCAGACCCATGCGAAAGATTCGAGAGATCCTACGACTCAAAGCGGTGGCCCAGCGGAGCCACCGCGAGGTGGCCCGGAGCCTGGGCATCAGCGCCGGCACCGTCGCGTCGGTGGTAGGGCGCGCGCGCCTGACGGGGGTGACCTGGGTGCAGGTCGAGACCCTGAGCGACGACGTCCTGGACCGGACGCTCTACGGCCCCCCGGCCGGAGCGGTGGACGACGAGGGCCGGCCCGAGCCCGACGTGGCCTACCTCCATCGCGAGCTGCGCCGGCCGGGCGTGACCCTGGAGCTGCTGCACGTCGAGTATCTGGCCCAACACCCGACCGGGTATCGCTACTCGGCCTTCTGTGCGCGGTATCGGGCCTGGCGGGCGCGGCAGCGGCCGTCGATGCGGCAGGTGCACCGGGCTGGCGAGAAGGCGTTTGTCGACTACGCGGGCCAGCGGCCCATGCTGGTCGACCCGACCACGGGCGAGGTCGTCCCGGTCGAGCTGTTTGTCGCCGCGCTCGGCGCGTCGAACTACACCTTTGCCGAGGCGACGCGCACGCAGCAGAGCGCCGACTGGATCGCCAGTCATACGGACGCGGTCGAGTACTTCGGGGGCGTCCCCGGCGCGTGGGTGCCGGATCAGCTGCGGACCGGGGTCACGGTGCCCTGTCGCTACGAACCGGGCGTGCAGCGCACGTACGCGGACTGGGCGGCGCACTATCAGACGGTCATCCTGCCGGCGCGCCCGGCGAAGCCGCGGGACAAGGCGAAGGTGGAAGTGGCTGTCCAGGTGGCCGAGCGCTGGATTCTCGCGCGGCTCCGCCATGAGGTCTTCACGTCGCTGGCGGCGTTGAATGCGCGCATCCGCGAACTCCTGACCGACCTGAACGCCCGCCCGATGAAGGGCTACGGCGGCCAATCGCGCCGGGATCTCTTCGAGGCCTTCGATCGCCCGGCCCTGCGGCCGCTCCCGGTCGACCGCTTCGTCCACGCCGATTGGCTCGAGGCGCGCGTGAACATCGACTATCACGTCGAGGTCGCCCGGCACTACTACTCGGTGCCGCATGCCCTCATCCATGCGCGGGTCGACGTGTGCGTGTCGGCGACCACGGTCGCGGTCTTTCATCGCGGCACGCGGGTCGCGCTGCACACGCGCAGTGGCGTGCCCGGCCGGCACACGACGGTGGCGGCGCATCTGCCGCACGCGCACCGCGCGCATCTGGAATGGAGTCCGTCACGGCTGCTGCGCTGGGCCGCGACGATCGGCCCCGCCACGGCGGCCCTCGTCGAGGCGATCCTGGCGAGTCGGCCGCATCCGGAACAGGGCTATCGCTCGTGTCTCGGCTTGCTCCGTCTCGACAAGCGCTACGGGGCGGCGCGGGTGAACGCCGCGTGTGCCCGCGCCCTGGCGGCGGGCGCCCGATCCTATCGCCATGTCGACTCGATCCTGCGGCACGGGCTCGATCGCCAGGCCACCCAGCTCGCGCTCCCCGCGTCGCGGTCCCTCGGGGTGCACGCCCACGTCCGCGGACCGGCCTACTACCAGGAAGGAGACCCGACATGATGACGACCACGCTCGACCGCCTGCGCGGCCTGCGCTTGGGCGCGATGGCCGACGCGTATGTCGCCCAGCACCACGACGCCCCCACCACCGGACTCGGCTTCGACGAGCGCTTCAGCATGCTCGTCGATGCCGAGCATCTGTTTCGCGACAATCGGGCGCTGACGCGCCGCCTGAAGGAGGCGAAGCTCCGGATCCCGCACGCGTGTCTCGAAGATCTCGACACCACCCCCCGGCGCGGCCTCGAGCGCGCGCTGGTCCGGCAGCTCGCCACTGGGCGCTGGGTCGCTGAGCATCACCACGTCCTCATCACCGGCGCCACCGGCGTCGGCAAGACGTATCTCGCCTGCGCTTTGGGACAGCAGGCCTGCCGGCAGGGCGCCCGCGTGCTCTACCGGCGCGTGCCCCGCCTGTTTGACGAGCTCGCGCTCGCCCGCGCGGACGGGAGCTACCCGCATCTGCTTGCGCGCCTCGCCCGCATCGACGTCCTGCTCCTCGATGACTGGGGGCTGGCGTCGCTCACGGACCTTCAGCGACAGGATCTCCTCGAAGTGCTCGAAGACCGCGACGGCACGCGCTCCACGGTCATCACGAGCCAACTGCCGCGCGACCAGTGGCACGACTACCTCGGCGAACCGACGGTGGCCGAC
>JANNIB010000254.1:0-7172 GCA_031404695.1 Acidobacteriota bacterium | reverse complement strand
GGCGGTATCATCGGCCCGTTCCTGGCGCCATCCCGCCGGGTCGCGGAGGGGCGAACGATGACCGGTAACGGCAACTGGCGGGATTCCGGCGTATCGCGGCGCGAGGTGATGCGGCTTGGTGCCGGCGGCCTGGGGTTCGGCCTGTTCGGCGGCATCGGCCCGGTGCCGCGCGTGCTCAGCCAGGCCAGCCGGGCGGCGGCGGCGTCGACGTCGGGCCGCATCCTGGTGGTGTTCGAGTGGTTCGGCGGCAACGACGGGCTGAACACGATCGTCCCCTACGGCGACGCCGCCTACTACAGGCATCGCCCGACGATTGGCCTCAAGGAGCGCGAGCTCCTCACGATCGACGCCCACTTCGGCCTGCACAAGTCGATGCAGGGCATGAAGCGCCTCTATGACGACGGCAAGGTGGCGATCGTGCACGGCGTCGGCTACGACCAGCCGTCGTTCTCGCACTTCACGTCGAGTTCGTTCTGGCACACTGCCGCCCCCAACAGCGGCAACGAATACGGGTGGCTCGGCCGCACTGCGTCGGCGCTCGACCCCGCCGGCACGCGTGCCGATCTCATCGTCAACATCTCCGACAGCCAGGGGCTGGCGGTGCGCGCCGAACACCACGTGCCGCTGGTGTTCATCGACCCCACCCGGTTCCAGCGCGCCGCATTCGCGCAGGAGAAGGCCGCACTGGAGGCGCTGGGCGCGCCGCTCGACGCCGTTGGCGACCTGCATCGCTACGTGCGCGAGGTCAGCCGCAGCGCCGCGCAGGCCTCCGACGTGGTGCGCGCCGCGTGGAGCAAGTACAGGGGCCGCGACAATCCGGATCTGCGGCTGCTCGACCTCGACAAAGTCGCGGCGCTCATCGAGGCCGACTTTCCGACACAGCTCTACTACGTGCCGCTGCGTAACAGCCTGTTCGACACCCACGTCAACCAGGCCTCGCCGCACGACCGCCAGCTGCTCTACTGCTCGGACGCCATCGCCGGCTTCTTCCAGGAGATGGAGCGGATCGGCCGCGCCGACGACGTGGTGATGTACGTCTACAGCGAGTTCGGCCGCCGCGTCCCCGAAAACACCAGCCTCGGCACCGACCACGGCACCGCCCAGGTGAACTTCGTCATCGGCAACGCGGTGAAGGGCGGCTTCTACGGCACCCCGCCCAGCCTCACCGAGCTGGTGCTCGGCGACAACCTGGCCAGCACCACCGACTTCCGTCAGGTCTACGCCACGCTCATCGACGGCTGGCTCGGCGTCGATGCCGCCAAGGTGCTGGGCCGCAGATTCGACACGTTCGGCCTGTTCCGGGCATAGCGGAGACGACGATGGCCACTCATCCTCGCTGGTCGCCCGGTCCTGCCGCCTGGAAGGACGACCTGACGCCGCTTGCGGCAGCCGACTGGAATGCCGATCGCGCGGCCCACCTGCTGGCGCACGCCGGCTTCGGCGGCACGCCGGCCGAGATTCAGGCGCTGGCCGACGCCGGCCTCGAGCGTGCCGTCCATTCGATCGTTCACTACGAGTCGATCGCGAATCCGCGACTGCAGCCATTTGTCGAGTCGGGGCTGTGGGACCCGTCGCTCACCGCCTTCCCGGAGAGTCGTCCGGAGGCGACCGACCGCGCCGCCGCGCGCGGCGAATCGATGGGCGTGGCGGTGAAGCCTGGCGGCAGCCGCCCGCTGCAGCCGGTGTCGGACCGCTTCTTCTACTGGCTGCGCGCCACGATGCTCGAGACGCGGCGGCTCGGCTACTGGTGGGCCAGCCGGATGCTGCAGACGACGCACCCGGTCGAGCAGAAGATGGCGCTGTTGTGGCACGGCCACTTCGCCACCCATGAGAACAAGGTGCGCGACTACCGCAAGATGGCGCAGCAGGTCGAGCTGTTCGAGCGCGGCGCCACCGGCAACCTGCGCGACCTGACCACGCGCGTCGCCCAGAATCCGGCGATGCTCTACTTCCTCGACGCGCAGTACAACGTGAAGGGCGCGCCCAACGAGAACTTCGCCCGCGAGGTGATGGAGCTCTTCACCATGGGCGTCGGCAACTACACCGAACACGACGTGCGCGAATGCGCCCGCGCCTTCACCGGCTGGTACTTCGACGACCTGACGTTCAAGGTCGACGCGGCCAAACACGACGGCGGCACCAAGACGTTCCTAGGCCGGACCGGCACGTTCGACGGCGTGGACGTGCTGCGGATCATCTTCGAGCAGCCGGTGACGGCGGAGTTCTTCGCCGGCCGCATCTATCGGTTCCTCGTGCGGGAAGAGCTGTCGCCGGCGCTGCGCACCCGGTTGGGCGCGGTGCTGCGCGACCACGACTACGAGGTGAAGCCGCTGCTCACGACGATCTTCTCGTCGCGCGACTTCTACAGCCAGGCCAGCTACGGCGGCCACGTCAAGGGGCCGGTCGAGCACTACGTCGCGATGCTGAAGCACCTCGGCGCCGACAGCGTGCCCGGGGTGCCCGACTTCAACCAGGCGACCATCGCCATGGGCCAGCACCTGCTCAACCCGCCGTCGGTGGCCGGCTGGGCCGGCGGCCGTGCGTGGATCACCCCCGGCCTGCTGATGGCGCGCGGCAACGTCGCCCGCGAGGTGTTGATTCCCGACATGACCGGCTTTCGCGACTGGAACTTCTCGGCCGGGTCCGACGACGTGCTGGGCCGGCGGCTGCGCGACGGCTACGACGTCGGCGCCGCCACGGCGCTGAACGACCCGTCGGCGATGAGCACGTTCGATCGCGTGGCGCTCGAGCGCGACGAGCAGTTCAACACGCGGATCTCGGGCTACATCGGCTGGCAGCAGGCGGCGCGCGCGCTGATTCCGACGCCGCGTCAGGCGGCTCGGTTCGACCTGTCGGCGATGCTGGCGGACGCGCACGTCGCGACGACCGCCGAGGCGGTAGATCACCTGATGGGCCGGATCCTGCGCGTGCCGGCGGCACCGGGGACCCGTGACGCCATCGTCACCTTCCTCACCCGGGAGCTCGGCACCGACGACATCGGTCGAGCGCGCACTTACATGGAAGACGCATTGCGCATGACGGTGCACCTCATCATGAGCACGCCAGAGTACCAACTGGTGTAGCTCGAGGCCCGACTTGGCAAGTGTTCTGCACTCTCGACCCTCGAGGTATCTGCATGGGAATCATTGGTTGGATCGTATTCGGGTTGGTCGTGGGCGTGGTGGCGAAGCTGGTGATGCCCGGGAAAGACCCCGGCGGCATCGTCATTACCTCGCTGATCGGCATCGCCGGCGCGCTCCTCGGCGGATTCATCGGCCGGGCGTTGAACTTCTACGGACCTGATGAACCGGCCGGCTTCGTGATGGCCTTCATCGGCGCGGTGGTGCTGCTTGCGGGCTACCGCATGATGGCTGGCCCGCGGACGCCGTAGGAGAGGTGAAGGCAGCGTCGTGCCGCCGACTAGACACGTCGCCAATCTCGGTATCCTGGTACCCACAAAGAGGCGTGTAAGCTCCACCGACAGTGCCTAACGGCGGTACGGGCCGTGCAGGCGAGCCAGCATGGCCCCGATGGCGAACCGAGACCTCCACCTGGCGTGTGACGAGGACGTGCCGAGGGGCGCGGATATGGAATTTTGTGCCAGCCGGCTTTCGGCGCCCCTCGCCGACCGCTGGACGCTCTGCGTCTCGACCGACGGGCCAGCGATTCGTCTCCGACACGTGTCGCCGCTTCCACTCGGCTACGTCATGGATCGGGACGGCGTGCTCGGATTGACGTTTCCCTCCACGGTGGAGGCCGTACGTCTGTTCATCACCGCCCTCGACGTCGGGGTGTCGGAGTGGCAGTTCTGGGTGGACGACGGCCCGATAGGTCCGGGTGATGAAGATCGCGCGATGTGACGCGCTGATGTGCGCCACCAGCCGGCCCGCAGGCGACCGATGATTGCGGCATGCGCTGGCGGAGCGGCGTCACGCCAGTTCGAGGCCTCCGTGCGCGGCCGTTGAGCCCTCGGTGGCGGCACCTGCGTCAGTTGGGAACGAACAGGGCCGTGAGCTGCGTGGACTGTACGGTGACCGTCGGGACGACGCTGTTGGTCGCGGTGCAGACCAGATTCACCGCGAAGGGACCCGGCGTGACGGCGTAGACGCGCGTGCCAGCAAACGGCACGTTGGACAGGGCGTTGGCTCCGCTGGTCCGCACGTACAAGTAATGAGCCGTCTCGACGGCCGTTCCGGTCGAGATGCTGCACCACGTGTACTGGACTAAACCGCTGCTCGTGTACAAGTCGAACAGGCCAGACGCACTGACCATGACCTGGCCGGCGGAGGGAATCTGCAGCGTCACGGCGCGCACCACGACGTTGGTGCCGACAGGAAGGACGGTCTGGACACTCAACCCGCTCCAAACCAGTTTCGGCAACGCCACGGCGAGCTTCTGCGGGGTCACGCTGCCGTCGGCGATGGTCGCCGTCGTGACGGCCCCAGGCGCCAGTTGCGCGGCCGTGATGCTTCCCGGCGTGAGCGCGGCCGCGGGAATGGTCGGCAACGGCCGCGGCGACCCGCCGGTGCGCGCGCTGAAGCCGAACGTGCCGCTGTTTCCGGCGCTGTCGCTCCACGGACCGCTCAGGGTCGCGAGCGAGATCCGCGCGTCGACGTCGACCCCGCGCCCGCCCGGCACCGTGACGATGTGCAGGCCGAAGCCGATGGTGCCATCGGGATTCTGCGTGGCCACACCCGCGAGCGGCGCGCGCTGACCTGCGCCGCACTGGTCGTCGTAGCCATCGACCGTGAAGAGCGCGCCCTGCTGCGTGATGTTCACGGTCAGGTTGTTACAGAACGGCTGCAGTTGCCAACTCAGCGTGCCGATTGACTGGGCGCTGAGTAGGTTAGCGGACAGGACCATGCCCACCGCGAGTTGAAGTACAGGGAACGCAGTGTGTCGTTTGGTCATTTCAGCCTCGGGGCGGAGCGTATCACGGGCGATCGTGCCGCCTGAACGTGCTCACCGCTCGCGGCGCCGATGTCGCCGACCCGCCTCGAACGCGACCATGCGGGGCGTAGGTTGCCGCACCAGCCCTGCTCTCCCTGATTGAGCCAGGACCGAAGATGCAGCAGGCGCTCAACGCTGAGCGCCAACGAAGATCGGGTTCGCGACGGCCCGCAAGAGCAGCCCCGTGGCCAGTTGCGACCCCGCACCGATCGAGCGTCCTGCCCCGACTCTTCACCCCGTGCCGTCAGAACCCCAGCTGCGCCGTGACCTGGATCGCACGCGGCTGACGCACGCCCGTGATCTGGCCGAACGTGCCCGACGAGATGCTCTCGGTCGGCAGGTTGCGCTGGGCGATGTTGAAGACGTTGAACGCTTCGACGCTCATTTTCACGGAGCGTCTGCCCCCGAGCGACGGGGTCCACTGCAGCGTGATGTCAGCGTTGAAATATTTCGGGTTGTTCTCGAAGCGCTCGATGGGCGTGAAGCCGAAGAGAGCCCGCAGGCGATTGGCTTCCTCGAGTGACATCTCGCGAACGCTGTTGCGGGAGTAGGAGGCGCCGGGGCAGGCGATGTTGCGGCAGATGGCTTCGTTCACCCAGTCGGTGGTCAGACCGTCGCCGTTGACGTCGCGCGCCACGGTGATGTTCATCGGTGCTTCGGTCTCGAACTCACCGATGACGCCGAGCATCAGGTTGGCGGGCAGGCGCCACTCGACGTGCGCATTGGCCACGTGACGCCGATCGTCGGTGCCCGGTCCCCAGTTGAGATCGGTTCGCTCGGGCACCAGGAAGCCGCTCACGAAGTTGAAGGCGTTGTCGCGCGATTTCCCCAGCACGTAGTTGGCGCCGTACGACACTCGTCCGGTCATCCGCTTGCGGAGGTCGACGACCAGGCCCCGGTAGCGGATCTCACCGAAGTTCGAGTAGAAGCTCACGTTCGTGAGCGCCGGGTCGGGGCGCACCGCGCCGCCGCCGTTGATGTTGGCGGAACCGGCCCGTCCGGCATTCGTGTTCTTGATGAACACGTGGTCGTAGCCCCGGTTGTAGACGAAGCTCACGTCGACGCCGAGGTCCGGCGTCAGCTCGCGCCGGTAGCCGAGCTGCGTGTTCCAATTCCACGGCGTCCGCAGGTTCTCGTCAATCACCGAGAAACTCGGCGGCGGAATCGTCACCGTGCCGCCTCCCAGCGGATCCGGCCAGCGGGGATTATCGATCTGGATGCCGACGACCTTGGGCGGCGTGAAGCGCGCGTTGCCGATGACGTTCAGGATGACCTGGTCGTAGTAGAGGCCGCTCCCGCCGTAAATCACCTGGGTCGTGCTGCCGCGGGGCGCCCAGGCGAAGCCGAAACGGGGGGCGATGTTGTTGCGGTCCTGCGACACGCCGTTGCCCGGCGCCCCGCTCACGTCGGCCAGCGCCTGGGTCCTGGCGCCCTCGTAGTCGTAGCGCAGACCCAGATTGACCGTGAGGCTCGGCGTCGGCCGCCAGTCGTCCTGCAGGTAGAAGCCATAGATCTGATTGGGTCGGGCCAGCGCCGAGTTGCCCTGGTTCTGCGTGAAGCGCGTCGGCGCACCGGCGATGAACGACGCCAGGGTGGGGAAGGTGTAGGTGCCGCGGAAGTTCGAGTCGAAGTAACCGTCCGACTCGAAGATCTTGATCTGCGCTCCGGCCTTCAACGCATGATCGCCGGTGCGGGTGCCGAACCGCGTCCACGACAGGTTGTCGATGACCTGGTAGATCCAGTCGGTGCGCTCCTGCGGATACGTCGACTCGCCGCCGAGCAAGAAGCCGCCCGTGATGGTCAGATTCACGAGGCCCGGACGATTGGGCCGGAAGTCGCCGTAGGACTGCCCGACCTGCACGTAGGCTTCGTTCAGCAGGTTGTCACCCAGCGTCCACTTGTGGTTGGCGTTCACGTAGTTGGTGCGGAAGAACGAGGCGTTGCCGTTGAAATCGAAGAGCGTGCCGCTGGCGCCCGACGGCTGCCGGTCGTGGGTGAGCTGATAGCGCCCGGTCAGCGACTGCGTGTTCGTGAGCTGCGCGTCGACCTTCGCCGTCACGTTGTGGACGTTGATGAACTCGGCGTGCTCCACCAGGCCGACGATCTTCGACTTCTCACGCCAGTAGCTCTTGTCGCGCGAGGCGCCGAACTGGGCCCGGGCGCGCCGGTGCGCCTGCTCCAGCACCTCCTCGAGCGGCCGCACGTCGCCGGTGGCCTTGGCG
>JANNIB010000253.1:0-2523 GCA_031404695.1 Acidobacteriota bacterium | reverse complement strand
AAATCTACGTGCGGCCGTTCACGGGGCCTGCGGCGTCTGGCGCGTCTGGCAGCCAGGTGGGCGGGCAGTGGCAGGTCTCGACGGCGGGCGGCATCTTCCCGCGCTGGCGGCGCGACGGCCGGGAACTCTACTACCTCGCGCCGGATGGCGCGATGATGGCGGCGCCGGTCACCGTCGCCGGGGTCACGCTCGCGCCGGGCGCGCCGGTGGCGCTCTTTCCCACGCGGGTCTACGGCGGCGGCGTGGACATCGCTCAGGGCCGGCAGTACGACGTGACCCGCGACGGGCGCTTCCTGATCAACACCGTGCTGGACGAGGCCGCCGCGCCGATCACGCTCATCCAGCACTGGAACCCCGAGGCGAAGCAGTAGCGTGGCGCTCACCCCCGGCACTCGACTCGGCGTCTACGAGATCACCGCCCAGATCGGTGAGGGCGGGATGGGCGCCGTCTATCGCGGCACGGACACGACGTTGAGCCGGCAGGTCGCGATCAAGATCCTGCCCGACGCCTTCGCGTCGGATCCCGAACGCCTGGCGCGGTTCGAGCGCGAGGCCAAGACGCTCGCGTCGCTCAATCATCCCCACATCGCCGCGATCTACGGGTTCGAGAAATCGCCGGGGATGCATGCGCTGGTGATGGAACTGGTCGAGGGCGACGACCTCTCCCAGCGGATCAAGAAGGGCGCGATCCCGCTCGATGAAGCTTTGCCGATTGCGAAGCAGATTGCGGAATCCCTCGAAGCCGCGCACGAGCAGGGGATCATCCATCGCGATCTGAAACCCGCGAACATCAAGGTGCGCGCGGACGGCACGGTGAAGGTGCTGGACTTCGGACTTGCCAAGGCGCTCGACCCTGCGGCCGCGTCGAGCCCCGAGGCAATGCACTCGCCCACCATCACCTCCCCCGCGATGACGCAGGCGGGAATGATCCTGGGCACCGCCGCGTACATGGCGCCGGAACAGGCGCGCGGCAAGACCGTCGACAAGCGCGCGGACATCTGGGCCTTTGGTGCCGTGCTGTTCGAGATGCTCACGGGGAAGCGCGCGTTCCCGGGCGAGGACCTGACCGACACGTTGGCGGCGGTGGTGCGCGCCGAGCCCAACTGGACGCTGCTACCCGCGGGCCTGCCGTCCGCCCTTGGTGTCTACCTCAAGCGGTGCCTGCAGAAAGACCCGAAGCAGCGCACGCAGGCCATCGGCGATGTGCGCCTCGCGCTCGAGGGCGCCTTCGAGACGGCCGCGCCGCACACCACGTCATCAGCCACCGCATCGGCATCGCGCGGCCGACCGCCCTGGATGGTCGCGACCGCCACTGCGGTCGTGGGGATGATCGCACTCGCCATACCCGCCGTGCGGTATCTGCGACAAGCGCCACCACCATCGCCGCCCGAGACGCGCCTGGACATCGTCACGCCCGCCACCGACAATCCCACGGACTTTGCCCTCTCGCCCGACGGCCGGCAGATCGTCTTCGTGGCGTCCGGCGACGGCACCTCCCGCCTGTGGCGGCGCTCGCTGGCCACGACGACGGCCCAACCGCTGGCGGGCACGGAAGGCGCGGAGTCTCTTTTCTGGTCGCCCGACAGCCGCGCCGTCGGGTTCTTCGCCAATGGCCAATTGAAACGGATCGACCTGAGTGGCGGCACACCACAGACCCTCGCTCCGGCATCCAGCGGCCGCGGCGGGACCTGGAATGCCGACGGCGTGATTCTGTTCACGCCCAATTCCGGGGGGCCGCTGCTCCGTGTGCCGGCCTCGGGCGGCGCACCGGTCGCGGTCACCACCCTCGCCGGGCAAAACAGCCACCGGGGGGCGTCGTTTCTACCCGATGGTCGACACTTCCTGTTCTACGCGCTGGGGACGCCGGACACGGCGGGGATTTACCTGGGGACCCTTGACGCGCCCGACATGCGCCGGCTGACGACGGCCGACACCGCAGGCGTCTATTGGGCGTCGCCCTCCGCCCCCGCGGCTGGCTGGCTGCTGTGGGTGCGCGGGGGGACGCTCGTGGCCCAGCGCCTGGACGTGGCCCGGGCCGTGCTCACCGGCGACCCGGTGACGCTGGCCGATGCGGTGGCGGTTGATGCGGGGGTCAATGTTGCCGCGGTGTCGGTCTCGGCGAGCGGGTTGGTGGCCTATCGGTCGGGCGCGGGCAGTCGACGGCAACTCACGTGGGTGGACCGGTCGGGCCAGGCGCTCGGCCCGCTGGGCGCGCCGGACGAGAACAATCTGCGCCACCTGAGCGTGTCGGCCGATGGGCAGCGGGTGGCGGTGGCCCGCACGGTGCAGGGCAACACGGACCTCTGGCTGCTGGACGGCCCCCGCACGAGCCGGCTCACGTTCGATGCGGCTTCTGACCAGCGTCCCATCTGGTCCCCCGACGGCACTCGGATCGCGTTCAGCTCGAGCCGGACGGGCGTCTTCGACCTGTACCAGAAGGCGGCCAGCGGCGCCGGCGCCGAGGAACGGCTCGTGGCCTCCCCGCAGCTGAAGGTCCCCACCGACTGGTCCGCGGACGGCCGG
>JANNIB010000252.1:0-6223 GCA_031404695.1 Acidobacteriota bacterium | reverse complement strand
GCCGACGACGTCATCGGCACGCTGGCGAAGAAGGCGGCGGCGGCCGGTTACCAGGTGGCGATCGTCACCGGCGACAAGGACTTCTTCCAGCTGGTGGACGGACCACTTCGCGTCTACAACCCGAAAGACGACGGCGCGTGGTTCGATGCCGACGGGGTGAAGGCGAAGTTCGGCGTGGCCCCGTCGCAGGTGGTGGACGTGCTGGCGCTCATGGGCGACACCAGCGACAACGTGAAGGGCGTGCCCGGCATCGGCGAGAAGGGGGCGCGGGATCTCATCACCACGTTCGGCTCGCTCGACGCGCTGCTGGCCGGGGCAGGTGAAGTGAAGGCGAAGAAGCAGCGGGAAGCGCTGCTGGCCCACGCCGACGACGCCAGGCAGGCCCGGCAGCTGGTCACCATCGACACCAACGTGCCGGTGCCGTTCGATCCCGAGGCGCTCCTGTTTCGCGGCGCCTCCCGCGAACGGTGCTACACGCTGTTCTCCGCGCTCGGCTTCCGCACGCTGGTGACCGACTACGCGCCGTCGGCCGAATCGGTCACCAAGGACTACGCGGTGGTGGAGTCGCCGGAGGCGGTGGCGGCACTGGCAGCCGACATCCGGTCCAGCGGACGCGTCGCCGTGCACGTGCTGGCCGACGGCGACGCCGGCATGCGGGCGGAGGTCGCCGGGCTGGTCTTTGCAACCGGCGCGAAGGCCGCGCGCTTCCTGCCGTTTGGCGCCGCCACGCTCATGAGCGAGGCCGGCCTCGACCGCGCCGACACCTTCGCCGCCCTCAAAGCGGTGCTCGAGGATGGCGCGATCGCCAAGGTCGGCCACGACCTGAAGTTCGCTACCGTCGTGCTCGCCCGGCACGGCATCACGCTGGCCGGTCTCGATCTCGACACCATGCTCGCCGCCTACCTGCTCGACGCCTCGCGGTCGAGTCAGGATCTCGAGCCGCTGGCCCTCGAACAGCTCGGGTATCGCGCCCGCCTGGCTGACGACGTCCGCGGCAAGGGCGCAAAGGCGGTGTCGTTCACCGCGCTGCCGCCCGACCGCCTGCTCGACTTCGCGGGCGAACGCGCGGACCTGGCCTGGCAGCTCGCCGAACGCTTCGCGCCGGAACTCACGACCGCAGGCGTCGCCGCGGTCTACCGCGATCTGGAACTGCCGCTGGTGCCGATTCTCGCCGGGCTCGAGCGCGTCGGCGTGAAGGTGGACACGCACGCGCTGGCCGGGCAGGCCGCGCACATGGAACAGGAGATGAGCGCGCTCGCCGCCGAGATTCACAAGCAGGCCGGCGAGACATTCAATATCGGATCGCCCAAGCAGCTGGGCGAGATCCTGTTCGACAAGCTGCAGTTGCCGGTGCTGAAGCGCACGGGCACGACGCGGACGCCGTCGACCGCGGTGGAAGTGCTCGAAGAGCTGGCGCTCACCCACGATCTGCCACGGCTCATCCTCGACTGGCGCAGCCTGTCGAAGCTGAAGGGCACCTACATCGACGCCCTGCCCACGCTGGTGCATCCGGTGACCGGCCGCGTGCACACCGTGTTCAACCAGGCGGTGGCCGCCACCGGACGCCTGAGCAGCAGCGATCCGAACCTGCAGAACATCCCGATCCGCACCGCGCTCGGTCGCGAGATTCGCCGCGCCTTCGTGGCCGAGCCCGGCCATGTGCTGATATCGGCCGACTACTCCCAGATCGAACTGCGGGTGCTGGCGCATCTGTCGGGCGACGAGACGCTCACCGCCGCCTTCGCGCGCGGCGACGACATCCACGATCAGACGGCGCTCAAGGTGTTCGGTCCCGAGAGCGGCCTCGATCGTCACGAGCTTCGTCGGCGGGCGAAGATCGTCAACTACGCGCTGCTCTACGGGAAGACGGCCTTCACGCTGGCCAAGGACATCGGCGTGTCGCAATCGGCCGCGCAGCAGTTCATCGACGCCTACTTCGCGGGCTTCCCGCGCGTGCGCGGCTTCATCGAGCAGACGCTCGCAGACGGCCGCGCGAGCGGCGTCGTGCGCACGATGTTCGGCCGTAAGCGCCCGGTGCCGGAGCTCACGAGCCGGAACGGTCAGATTCGCGCCGCCGCCGAGCGCATGGCGGTCAACATGCCGATTCAGGGGACGGCGGCCGACATCCTCAAGCGCGCGATGATCGACGTGGACCGCGTGCTGGCCGCCGAGGCGCCGGCCTCACGGATGATCCTGACGGTGCACGACGAACTGCTCTTCGAAGCGCCCGCCGCCGACGCCGACCGCGTCGCCGCGCTCGTACGCCGGACCATGGCGGAAGGCGTCACGCTCAGCGTGCCGCTCGATGTGGATGTGGGGGTGGGGGAGAACTGGAAAGAGGCCAAGCCTTAGCTAGGGACTAGGGGCTAGGGGCTCGGGCGTGCCGCGTCTCGCGTTCGCATCGCCGCGAGGCGGCGATGCACAAGCCCCGCTTGTCTTGCTTCACTTCATAGCGTAACGATCGCCCGCCCCAACCCCTATCACCCAGCCCCCAGCCCCGGTTATTTCCATTTATGTTTGTGAAGTTGCCACTCCGCCCGCAGCGCAGACTCGCGGGCCTCGCGTTCGGCTTCGGGCGCGTCTTTGCCGCGATCGGGGATCAGGCCCTCGCGCACGAGGCGGTCGATGTCGGCCCGAAGCGCCATCGACCGCGCGCCGGCGATCGGGGCGCGCACCCAGGCGGCAATCGCCGCCTGCCACGCCCGGTCGGTGTCGCCCTGGGCGCGCAGGCCGGCCACCAGCCAGTAGGAGGCGGCGCGCGAGCCCGGGTTCTTCGCCTGCTCGGTCTCCATCCGCCGGATGAGGCGTTCGAGCATCACGGCGCGGCGTGAGGTGGTGAAGGGCGCCGCCCAGCGCTCCATCGCCGATCCGTACCAGTCGAGCACCGCTTCGCGGGCGCCTTCGCCGGCCGCCGGGGCAATCTCGATCGCCGACTCGAAGATCTCGGCGGCGGCGCCGAAGTCGTCTTCGAGGAAGAGCGAGCCGCCCAGGCCGATGAGGTATTCGGCGCGGTCCGGGGTGCCCAGCCGCTCCAGGTTGGCGCTGCCCAGCGCCGCCCTGGCGGCGCCCAGGTCGGCCGGATCGGCCACCTGGCGGTAACGTTCGAGGTGCGCGCGCGCCAGCACGATCGCCGCGGCATCGGAGGTCTCGGGCGTCTTTCGCGCCAGTTCGGCGGCGGCGATGGCCTGGTCGAACTTACGCTCGTTGAAGAGGTTGCGGGCCCGCGCCAGGTCTTCGCGCGTCGCGCCGAGCGACACGCCCGCCATCAGGATGGCGACGACGACCGCAGGGGGGCGGACCATCCCGGCATCGTAGCACACGGCAGCAGCGAATTGCCTCGTAAGATGTTGAAAACAAGACAGTTCAGTGCGTTTACACGGCCCAGGGCTGATACAATGCGTCTTCGATGTCCGGGCCCGTCATCGTTCCTCGACCAGACCATCCCATCTCGCGCCGTACGATCGATGCCGACGCGCTGAAGGTGCTGACGCGTCTCAATGAGGCCGGCTACACCGCCTATCTCGTGGGCGGCAGCGTCCGCGACCTGCTGCTGGGCCGCCGGCCGAAAGACTTCGACATCGGCACCTCGGCGCATCCGTATCAGATCAAGAAGCAGTTCCGGAACTGCTGGATCATCGGCCGCCGCTTCCGCCTGGCGCACGTCAAGTTCGGCGACAAGGCGATCGAGGTCGCGACCTTCCGCAAGCTCATTCCGGCCGGCGATGCCGACGCCGGCCCCGACGAGTCGCTCGGCGAGCTGTCGCCCGAGACCGCGCGCGACCTGCTCATCCATCGCGACAACACGTTCGGCACGCCCGAGGAAGACGCCTTCCGCCGCGACTTCACCATCAACGCGCTCTTCTACGACATCGCCGACCGCTCGATCATCGACTACGTCGGCGGTCTCGACGACATCAAGGCGAAGGTCATCCGTTCCATCGGCGATCCGAACGAGCGCTTCCAGGAAGACCCGGTGCGGATGCTGCGCGCCGTGGTGATGGCCTCGCGGCTCGATTTCACGCTCGACCCGCCGGTGGCCGAGGCGATTGTGACGCATCGGCATCGCCTGGCGCACGCGGCGCCGGCGCGCATGATCGAGGAGTTCTACAAGATCCTGCGCAGCGGGGCGGCCGAGACGACGTTTGCGGCCCTGGCCGAACATCGCCTGCTCGAACCGGTCACCCCGGAACTGCAGGCGCACGCGCACGACGAGGGCTTCCTCGATGCGCTCGACGCGCTCGATTCCTACCGCCAGCGCTTCGAATCGGCGCCGGCCACGCTGTCGAACCCGATTCTGCTCGGCACCATGGTCGTGCCCCTCGGCCTGATGCCGACGCGCGAGCGCCCGGCCCAGGTCGACACCGACGGCGAGGTCGACGACGACCACGAAGACGAGCTGCCGGTGGTGGAGCCGGCGCCGGGCCGCCGCCGCCGGCGTGAGGGCCCGCCCGAGCCGGTCTTCAAGATCGGCCACCTGCCTGTGGCCCGGCGCGACACCGACCGCCTGCGTCAGCTCCTCGCGGTACAGCGGCGCCTGCAGGACATGGAAGCGTCGCCGCGCGCCAAACGGGCACTGCTGCACCGCGGTCCGTTCGAGGACGCGCTCACGTGGCTCGAAGTGCACGGCCGCGCGCCCGAGATCGTCGAGCACTGGCGCGGCTTCATCGAGGCCAGTTCGCTGCCGGCCGATGGCCATCCGCGGCCGGTGGCCGCCGCGGCCGGCGATCCGGCCCGTGCCCGCCGTCGCCGTGGCGGGCGGCGCCGTCGTGGCGGCCGCCGCAGCGGTCCCGGCTCCGCCGAATAACCGCACCCCCGCAACCTTCCGGGCGGCGCTGTCGTTTTGCCACGCCTCGCCCTCGGCGCGCCGCCCGGCGGCGTGCTGCGGATGGTGGTCATCGAGGGCCTGAAGCCGACGCTGGCCGGGGTGGCAATCGGGCTGGCGCTCGCGGCCGTGCTCGCGTGCGGGCGATGTCGACGCTGCTCTTCAATGTCAGCGCGCACGATCCCCGCACCTTCACCATCGTCGCGGCGGTCGTCATCGCCGTCGGCGTGCTGGCCACGCTCATTCCGGCGTGGCGAGCTACGCGGGTCGACCCGGTGCAGACGCTGAGGGCGGAATAGATCTGGGGGCTGGGGGCTAGGGCGTGTCGCGCTACCGAATGTCAGGCAGGCAGCAATACTGGAGTCGCGGTGATGCGACGTGCGCGCGTGACGCTGCACGCCCCAGCCTCCAGCCTCTAGTCCCCAGCAGCCAGCCCTAGCCGTTCTTCCGCTCGAACTCGCGCATGAACTCGACCAGCGTGGTCACGCCGGCTTCGGGGAACGCGTTGTAGATCGACGCGCGCATGCCTCCCACCGACCGGTGGCCCTTCAGGCCGTCGAGTCCGGCCGCGGTGGACTCCTTCGCAAACTGCGCTTCGAGCGCTTCCGAGGGCAGACGGAAGGTGATGTTCATGCGCGAGCGGCTGTTCGTGGCGGCCGTGCCGCGGTAGAAGCCGGTGCGGTCGATCTCGGCATAGAGCGCCGTCGCCTTGCGGTCGTTGGCGGCGCTGATGGCGGCGAGGCCGCCCTGGGCAAGCGCCCACTTCATCACCAGGCCCATCAGGTAGATGCCGAAACACGGCGGCGTGTTGTACATCGAGCCGTTCTCGGCATGCACGGCGTAGTTGAGCATCGTGTGGAGCTTCTTGCTCGAGCGCGCCAGCAGATCCTCGCGGATGATGACCAGGGTGACGCCCGATGGGCCGAGGTTCTTCTGGGCGCCGGCGTAGATGAGGCCGTACTTCGACACGTCGATCGGGCGGCTGAACATGTCCGACGAGGTGTCGGCCACCAGCGGCACGTCGCCGACGGCCGGCTCCCCCGTCCACTCGGTGCCGAAGAGCGTGTTGTTGGTCGTGATGTGCACGTAGGCGGCGTCCTTCGTGAAGGTCAGCTCGTCCTGGCGCGGGATGCGCGCGAAGTTCTCGCTCTCGGTCGAGCCGGCGATGTGCACCGTGCCGACGCGCTGCGCTTCTTTCACCGCCTTCTGCGCCCAGCCGCCGGTGACGATGTAGTCGGCCGTCGCACCCTCGGTGAGCAGGTTGAGCGGCACCATCGAGAACTGCAGGGACGCGCCGCCCTGCAGGAACAGCACCTTGTAGTTGGCCGGCACGCCGCCGAGCGCGCGCAGGTCGGCCTCGGTCTTTGCAAGGATCGCCTCGAACGGCTTCGAGCGGTGGCT
>JANNIB010000251.1:0-9138 GCA_031404695.1 Acidobacteriota bacterium | reverse complement strand
CGCTGGGCCCGGGCCGGCGAGTTCGGCTGGCTCGAGGAGATGAAGCGTCTCTCGATCGAGGCGATCTGCCGGACCGTCATCGGCCTCGCGCCCGGCGCGGAGATGGATCAACTGAGCCGTGACTACGGCCTGGTCACGGATGGCTTCGCCACCGTGCCCGTCCGGCTCCCCGGCACGGCGTATTCGAAGGCGCTGGCCGCGCGCGATCGGATTCTGGCCGTGCTCGCCGCGCATGTCAGGGCGCGCCGCAGCGCTCCCACCGAGGACGGCCTGTCGCGCATTCTCGCGGCCAGGGCCGGTGAACCCCCGATTTCCGACCAGCACGCGGTGCTCGAGCTCCACCACATCGTCATTGCCGGCTACATCGTCTTCGCCGAACTCGCCGAGTTGGTGCGCCGTCTCCACAGGCACCCCGATGTGCGCGACCGCCTCACCCGCGAGGTGGCCGAGCTGGCACCGGCCGCGCTGTCGCTCGAGGCCTTCGCGGCCATGACGTATCTGGCGCAGGTCGTGAACGAGGTGAAGCGCCTGTGCCCGGTCGTCCCGGCGATCTTCGGGCGCGCCCGGCACACCTTCTCGTTCGATGGCTTCGTCATTCCGGCGGGCTGGATGGTGATGTGGCCGGTGACTCCCAGCCACACCTCACACGGCGTCTACACCGCGCCGCTCGACTTCGACCCCGATCGCTTCTCCGACGCGCGGGCGGAACACCGCAGGCACGAGCACGCGTTCGTCCCGCAAGGGGCCGGCGCGCCGACCGGCCATCAGTGTCCCGGTCTCGACTTCGCCACCTGCGTCATGGGCGTGTTCGCGGTCGTCCTCGTGCGTGGCTATCGCTACGATCTGGCGGCGAGTGGCGCTGAGTTGTCCTACCGCAAGACGCCGCCGGAGCCGGCGGACGGATTGCGTGCGACGGTCGCACGGCTCGGCGCGTGAGGCGTGCCCGACCGCGGGCGTCGCACCCGACCAGGCGCGCGAGTCACCCACGCCGTCGCTACCGTCGCCGACGGTTCGGCGCCGGCAGGCTCCCGCGGCGCAGCGGCCGCTCCCGTTCCGGCGCGGTGGCTGATCCCGCACCGGTCGTGAACGTCCACGTCGGACTGGTGCGGCTGCCACCGGCATCGTTGGCAGCGGTCACGCGCCATTCGTAGGTGGTCGACGGCTGCAGGGCCGGCGTGAAGCTCGCCGTCGCGCCGCTTGCGACCACCACCGGGCCCAGGGGCGTGAACGACGGCGTCATCGCGAAGTCGAGGACGAACTGACTGTCGGCATCGACCTCGAACTGGTTGAGCCACGGCGAATACGTCTGCACGTAGACGCGGTTCTCGGCCGGGACGAAGCGGAGGATGCGCAGCCATCCGTTGCCGCCACTGGCGCGATCCTGGTAGTCGGCCAGCATCTGGAAGACCGGGTGGCCGTTGGCCACGTCCTGACGCCGCGCTTCGGCGTGCACGTGGCCGCTCAGCATGAAGTGCAGGTTGGGCGTCGTCGCGCCGAGGCTGTCCCAGAGGTACTGCGTGCTGGCGCAGCCGCCATGCACCGTGCGCTGGGCCGATCCGTTCAGGTAGCCGTGCGTCGTCATCATGCCGATGCGGCCCGGATGCGCGTTGAAGACACCCCTGGCCCACGCGACGGCGCCGCTCGACGGACAGAACTCCAGATGCACGGCCACGAAGTCGAGCCCGCCGCCGGAGAACAGCTGGAAGTTGTTGTCGTTGAGGGTCTGGTAGTGGCCCCCGTACCACGGCAGCCCTTGGTAGCGCGAGAACGGAAAGTACTGGTTGAAGAAGGTGGACGGCTGGTCGTGGTTACCCGGCGCCAGACCGTACGGCACGACGCCGTCGAGAAGACTCATGCTGGCGTTGGCGGCCTGCCACTCGGCGTCGTTGTCCCAGTGCTCCACGACGTCCCCCTCGTGGGTCACGAAGACGATGTTGCGGGCGGTCTTGTTGGCGACGATCCACTGCGTCTGCGCGGTGAACACCGCCGGAAACGCCTCGGAGTAGTGCTGGGTGTCGGGCAGCACGACGATCGCGAACTCCTGCCCGCTGGCCGGTCGAATGCCGGCCGTCGCCGTGATCGGTCCGCCCGCCGGCGCGCTGACGATGGCCGCCAGCGGCGCTGCGGGACTCACGGCCGACGCCCCGTCGACCGGAGAGACGACGACGGGCGCGTCGGGCAGGGTCCAGTCGACCGTCAGCGCGTGGTCGGCCGGCGCACGGGCGACCAGGCCGTCCGCATCCGCGACTTCGATATTCCAGGTGAAGGCCGCCGGCGACGGCAGCAGCACCGGGAACGCCACGTCGGCAGTGGTGCCCGACAGCACCTGCGATGCGGCGGGTGAGGGCCGCGACCGGAACGTCACGCTCAGCACCGGCGGCACCGCCGACTCGCTCGACGAGAAGTCCACGCCGTCGGTGCCCGAATCGATCATCACCACTCCGTGATTCGGCGCGCCATCGCTCCACTCCTGGACGATGCGGGTCACGTCAATCGCCCGCAGGCCGGTCGTCGGGCAGCTGCCCACCACCGCGGCTCCGTTGTGGGACGCCGCGCCATCGGCACCGGGCACTCCCCACGCCTGGCCCGAGAACCGCTCGTTCCAGGTCGCCTCGTCCGGAATCCACGCCTCGATCAAGCGGTAGATCGAGAGCGGGGCGCCGGTGTTGGTGCAGTTGACGGTGAGGGTCGCCGACACGACCGTGGAACCCGGCAGCATCTGCCCGGGGCGGGCGCCGAGCAGCCGCGGAAACGCCACCAGCCCATGCGCGTGCGGCCCCTGGCCGTCGACGTTGATGGCGAGGCCGGAGGCGGCCGGCACGGTGGGCGTGTCGGCCGTGATCTGCGCATCGACCGCGGCCGCGGTGCCGCTGAACGCCAGCGTCTGCGGCGCGCCGCCCACGAGCAGCGTCGCGCGCGCGAGCCCGGCGGTGGCAGCCACGGTGGCGCCAAGCGTCGTGTGGTGGAGGTTCAGCACGGCGCCGTTGCCAGGAGTCGAGAGCGTTACCAACACTGGCGGCGTGAGATCGACTGCGGCCGTCAGCTCCAGGTCGAACGTCACGTCGCTGCTCGATGCCGACTGCTGGTGCACTTCCACCGCGATCAGGTTGGCGCCGGCCACGAGCCTGGCCGGATCGACCGGCACGCTCAACCACGCATTTTCATCGGCGCCGCTCACCGCCGTCGTGGCCAGCGTCGTGTGGCTCACGGCCCCGGCCGGCATGTTCGACCGCATGACCTCGGCGCCGTTCAGATAGACCAGCAGGCCGTCGTCGCGCATCACCCGCAACTGCAGCGCCGTGACCCCGGCCGCGTCGGCGACGTCGAACGTCCGCCGGAAGTAGTAGGTGAGATGGCGGGCATTCGGGTTGCCGCCGTCCGACAGCACGGTGCTCTCGTCGCCGTCACCGTAGCCGAGCTGGGCGAGACCGCTCGGCCAGGCCTGATCGTCGAAGGCGGCGGTGGCCCAGGTGGCGCCGAGGTTCACGCCCGCGTCGTTGTAGCGCCACGCGGACCCGGGGGCCACGAGGGTCTGGGTCGACGCGCGCACGCTTCCGACCAGCTGGCTGAGTGCGAGCGCAGCGACCAGACCGAGCAGGAGGCGGACGCGCATGGACTCAGTTGGTCGTCTTCGCCGGTCGGGCGCCGGCCGCAGCGGCCCCGCCGAACAGCCCGCCGAAGAAGTCGCCGTTGTTCCATGCCGGCCGTGCCGTCTCCTGCGCGACCAGCCAGCCCGTGAGGAAGTTGAGCTGCGCGTGTTTCGCGCCGGCCTCGAAGTCGAACGGCTGCGACATGTCGTCGTTGGGCTTGTGATAGACGTCGCGGCGGTAGGCGGCGTTGATGGCCGAGCCGTCCTTGGCCGGATCGCCGGTCTTGAAGCCGCTCTTGATGAAGAGCGACGGCACGCCCTGGCGCACGAAGCTGAAGTGGTCGCTGCGGATGAACAGCACCTGCTCGGGAATCGGATCGGTGCCGATGGCGATCCCCAGGTGCTGCGCGGCCTTTTCCACCGGCGCGGCCAGCGTCGAGTGCTGGGCGCCGTAGGGCACGATGTCGAGCAGCGGGTGGAACAGGAACGGCATGTCGAGCGTGAGATCGGCCACGATGCTGCCCTTGGGCACGGTGGGATTGCGCGCGAAGTAGTCGGAGCCGAGCAGCCCCCGCTCTTCGGCCGTCACGAACAGGAACAGCACCGAACGGCGGGGCCGCGCCGGCAGCGCGGCATAGGCGCGGGCGACATCGAGCACGATGGCGACGCCCGACGCGTTGTCGTGCGCGCCGTTGTAGATGGCGTCGCCATTCATCGCGACGCCGCGGCCGAAGTGGTCGACGTGGGCGATGTAGACGACGTGTTCGTCCTTGAGCGCCGGGTCGCTGCCCTCGAGGCGGGCGACCACATTCGCGCTCTCGACGTCGGTGTGCGTGGAGCGCGTCGCGATCGACACGCGGGTGGGCAGGTCGAAGGCCTGCGGCGTGCTCTTCGCCGCCGCCGCAAACACCGCCGCCGCCGGCGTGGGCGCGCCGGCAAACAGCGCCGCGACACCGGAATGATTCAGCGACGCCGCGCCGCGCATCGCCGCATCGCCGCGGTTGGGCCGGCCCTGGGCATCCACCCACGCGTAGCCGCCCTGCTTGCCGGTGGCGACGCTGACGTCCCAGCGGAAGCGCGGGTCGTCGGGCGACGTGAAGCTGATGGTGCCGATGGCGCCGCGCTTGATGGCCTCGGCTTCCTTCACGGCGCCGGAGGAGTAGTAGGCGCGCTCGTTGCTCGGCAGCACGGCCGGCGCGCCGCTGAGGAACGCCACCACCTTGCCCTTCACGTCGAGGCCGGCGCCGTAGTCGTCATAGCCGAGAGCCGGAGCGCTCACGCCGTAGCCGACAAACGCGACCGGCGCGTCGTCGATGCCGACCTCGGCGCGCAGCGGATCCGCGCTCAGCATGTAATCCTTCGCATAGGTCAGGGTCTTGGTGCCCGACGCCGAGCGCACCTGCATCGAGCTGCCGCTCTCGACCACCGCGCTGTTTCTGAGCGGCACCCGCTGCCGGAAGCCGCCGTTCTCGCCGGCCGGCGCCAGCCCGAACGAGGTCACCGTCTTCTCCACGTATTGCAGCGCCTGTTCGTAGCCGGGCGAGCCGAGGCCGCGGCCCTCGAGCGCGTCGTCAGCCAGCACCGTCATGTGCTGCTTGATGGCGCTGCCCTGAAAGACCTTGAGCGCCGCGGCGATCTCGGGTGTGTCGAGCGACGGCGGTGCCGGTTCTGGTGCCGAGGCCGGCGCCGACGGCGCCCCGCCGCACGCGCTGACGAGGGTGGCCAACGCGATGCTCACAACGACGCGACGCCCGAAATGCAGATCCATGCTCGTGTCCTCCGACCGGTGGAGCCGTAGGATACCAGCGGACGCTCCGCCCACGGCCACCGATCACGCGCCGCTACTGACTCGCCAGCACCGGCCCCTGCTTGAGGTGCTTGTCGAAGAACGCCTCGGCGCGGCGCCAGGCGTCGCGCAGGATATGAGCGCGGCGGAAGAAGTGGATCTCGCCGGGATAGACGCCCATCTCGAAGTCTTTGCCCAGCTTGAGCAGCACGTCGATGAGCCGCAGCGAGTCGCGGAAGGCGACGTTGCGGTCGTTGGTGCCGTGCAGCACCAGCAGCGGCCGTGCCAGCTTCTCCATGTGCAGGATCGGCGCCGATACCGTGTAGACGTCGGGGTGCTCGACCGGCGTGCCCAGACGCGGCGTGGTGTAGCCGGCGCCGTAGGTGGCCCAGTCGACCACACCCGCCACGTCGATGCCGGCCCGCCACAGCAACGGGTCGGTGTTCATCGCCTGCAGGGTGAGGAAGCCGCCGTAGCTGAGGCCCCAGACGCCGATGCGGTCGGCGTCCACGTAGTCGAGCGTCTTCAGGTAGTCGGCACCGGCGGCGACGTCTGCGGTGTCGTTCACGCCCAGGCCCATGTGCACGCCGGTGGCCCAGTCGCGGCTGTAGCCGGAGCTGCCGCGGTAGTCGGGTGTGAGGATCACGTAGCCCTGCTGCGCGAGATAGACGCTGGCGGAGTAGTACATCCGGTAGCTGCCGGGATGCCAGCCGAGGAAGTTCTGATCCGAGCCCGACCCGTGAATCCAGACGATGGCCGGGTGCTTGCGCGACTTGTCGAGGTTCTTCGGCACCATCAACGTGCCGGGCACGGGCTTCTTGTCGAGGCGGCTCGGAAAGTGCACCGGCGTCGGTGCCACGAGGTCGGCCTTCTGCAACCCCGCCGGCATCGAGTCGCTGAGCCGCGTGAGCGCTGCGCCCGCCCGCGCCGCGGCCACGTAGAGGTCGAGCGAGTTCTCCGTATCCGTGCGCTGGAAGACCAGCCGCGTGCCGTCGGGCGAGAAGGCGGGCTCGAGGTTCACGCCCCGCGCCGTGACGGCGGCGACGCTGTGTCCGGAGGCGACGTCCACCACGCTGATGACGCGTTCCATCTGATTGCCGGGCGCGCTGTGGTGATAGGCGATGCGCGTGCCGTCGGGCGACCAGGTCGGCAGGCCGGTGCCAAACGCACCCGACGTCAGCTGACGCGCCTGCGACTCGGACGTCGCGTCGGTCGGCGTCACGTAGACGTGAATCCAACCGCTGCGGTCGCTCACGAACGCGACCTGCCGGCCATCGGGCGACGTGGTCAGGCGCGCATCGCGTCCGGTCGGCGACCACCAGCGCTCGTCGCGGTCCCGCCAGATCGTGCGCGACGACCCGCCCACGCCGGTCGTCTTGATGTCGCGCGTTTTGCCGTCGGGTGAGACCTCCTGATAGACGAGCGTGCCGCCGGCGCCCCACTGGAGATTGCTGACGCTGCCCACCGTGGGCACCCAGAACACGTCGCCGCCCTGCGCCGAGACGATGCCTACACGCCGTTCCGTCGTGACGTTCTCGAACGACCGCACCAGGTTGCCGTTCCACGGCAGCGCCTCGGGCACGAGTCCACCGCGCGACGCTGTAAACGCCAGCCAGCGCCCGTCGGCCGAGAACACCGGTATCGACGCGGTCAGTCCCTCGGGCAGCGACGTGAGCTGACGCTGGGTGAGTGCGGCGACCGAGGCCAGCCACAAGTTGCCGCGGCGAACCCACGCCATCTGCGTCCGGTTCGCTGTCAGCGTGAAGCTGCCGGCCTCCGCGATCCCGGTGACCCGCGTCGGCGTGCGCGTGGAGGGCGACACGGTCCACAGTTGTCCGTCTCTGCTGAACAGGATCTGGTCGTTCGACGCCCAGGCGATGGCGCCGAGATCCGACTGCTGCAGATCCGCATCCACCGGGAAGTCCGTGAGCGCCACCGGCGTGCTGCCGGGCGTGACCACGAACAGGTCCTGTTTGCCGGCGGCGTCCCACAGGAAGGCGACGCGCGTGCCGTCGGGCGACCAGGCGGGACTGGTCGGATATCTGATCTCCGAAATGCGCTCGATGGTGATGCTGCCGCGCGGTGGTTCGGCCGGCGCGGACGCCGCGGCGAGCAGCATCAACGCGAAGGACAGGACGGCGTGTCGCATGCGCATACGAGGGCCGAGTATCGGACTCAGGCACGGTGGAGTCAAACATCGATTCGGCATCCCGGGCGTTCGTCGATGGCACCGGCGGGCCGACCAGCGGCGTCGGAGCGTGGCCACCCGGGTGGCCGCGTCGGCGATAATCGGGCCCGCCGCATGGCCGAGCCCACCACACGCGACGCGCCCGCCGCCGAGCCGCTGCAGCCCCCCGGCATCGAGCTGCACTCGATCGACTACGTGCCGGCGTCGGAGCGGCACGGCACCGTGCGGCAGCTGGGCGCCTTCTGGTTCGTCAGCAGCGTGAACCTCACGGGTCTGGCCACCGGCGTGACCACGTTGTCTGCCGGCGCCGGCCTGACCTGGACGCTGGTGGCGACGGTGCTCGGCTCGCTGTTCGGCACCTTCTTCATGGCGTTCCACTCGGCGCAGGGACCGCAGCTCGGCCTGCCGCAGCTCGTGCAGTCACGACCGCAGTTCGGCTACCTCGGTGCGGCCGTCACCGTCTGGGTGTTCGCGTTCGTCAACTACGTGGCGTTCAACACCTCGGACGCGATTCTGTCGGGCGATGCGCTGCAGGCGCTCGTCGGGGTCGCGCCGGACGTCGGCTACTTCTTCTCGGCGAGTGTCGCGGCGCTGGTCGCGCTCTTCGGCTATCGCTGGATTCACCGCGTCAACCAGTGGCTCACGTGGCCGTTGCTGCTCGTGATGACGGGACTCACGCTGGCCGCCACGCGGCCGGCCGCGCTGCCTCTCGCGGTGTGGGCGCCCGGTCCTTTCAAGCTCGCGCCCTTCATGACGGTCTTCGCCATCGTGGCGGGATTCCAGCTCGGGTGGGCCCCGTACGTTTCGGATTACTCCCGCTATCTGCCCGCCAACGTCGGCGTGCGCGCGACCTTCTGGTGGACCTACCTGCCGAGCGCGCTGTCGGCCGTCTGGGTGTTCGGGCTCGGCGCGATGATGTCGGCGGCCGCGGCGCCCGGGCTCACACCAGTCGAGGCGTTCCGGTCGGTAGGGGATGTCCTGTGGCCGGGATTCGGGACCGTGGCCGTGGTGGCGCAGTTTGTGGGCCTGTTGGCGGTGATGGCGGTCAACCATTACGGCGGCATGATGTCGCTCATCTCGATCGCCGACTCACTGCGGCCGGTGCGCCCGACGCGAGGCGCCCGCGTGGTGGGCATCGTGGCGATGTTCGTGGTGGTGTGGGCGACGGCGCGGCTGGTGGGCGTCGAGCGCTTCACGTCGTTCTACGGCAACGTTCTCATCTACATCGGCTACCTGTTCACGCCGTGGACGGCCATCAACCTCGCGGACTACTTCTTCGTCCGTCGGGGCCGCTATTCGATCCGCGAGATCTTCCGGCCCGACGGCATGTACGGCCGCTGGGGCTGGCGCGGCCAGGCGGCCTACGGCCTGGCGCTGGCGGCGATGGTGCCCTTCATGGTGACGACGCCGTTCACCGGCTGGGCGGCGCGCGCACTCGGCGGCATCGACGGCACCATCTTCGTCGGCCTCGTGGTGGGCGGTGGGGCCTATCAGATCTTCTGCCGAAGCCTCGATCTCGAGGCCGAGCGGCGCGTGGTCGAGGCCGAGGGGCTGATTCGCCACGAGTGAGCGGCG
>JANNIB010000250.1:0-3251 GCA_031404695.1 Acidobacteriota bacterium | reverse complement strand
ACGACCCCGGTCTGCAAACTGCCCAGCGTGAGGGGTGCGACGGCAGGTACCGAACGTCGGCAATGGCCACGAAAGGAATGTTCAAGTTCGGACGGTGTGGGTCCGGGATCGACCCGCAGCGGTAGTCCGAATCTTTGATGGCGCTGCCGCAAAGGAGACACCGAGGTATTCGATCACCTGGTCGCGTCCGAAACTGTAGCCGCCGAGATCGTATGTGGTCAGAATGTAAAAGTCGAAGAATTTTCGGTGAGGTGTGAGCGATGAGCTGGCAGGAAGCTTGGGAACTTCATCCAGACGCCACTTCCGCCGCTGGTGGCCAGGGCGAGGTCCGCAAAGTAACTCGGCGCTCGAACGGGTGCCTAGGGGCGCTCAAGCAACTGCATGACGACCACCTGAAGGTGGCTGAACGCCGATACCGCGCCAAGCAAGAAGCGGATGCCCTGTATGTTCTTGATGGGCAAGGCACGCCAAAGCTGCTCGACGGAAACACCGAGGATTGGAAAGACAAAGAAGCTCCCCTGTACGTCGTGGTCGAGTGGATCGCTGGACAAACGCTCGCAAAAAGAGTGAACGGCGCGCCTTTGCCGTTGGACAAGGCGCTGCAAATTGGCCGAAGGCTTACTGAGATCGTCGCCCGCTGTCACGAGCTCGGCATTCACCATCGCGATTTGAAGCCAGACAACGTAATGCTTCGTGGCTTCGAGGACGAGCCGGTCCTGGTTGATTTCGGTATGTCATGGACGAAGCCTGCTGAAGACGAGGAGCAGGAATTCAAGACGAAACAAGCGCAGGAGATCGGCAATCGATTTCTGCGGCTTTCAGAGAACGCTCCAGGTCATCACCTTCACGATGCCCGGACCGACATCACCTTCTTGGTTGGACTACTCTTCTACTTGATCACTGGCGCACAGCCTCGTGTATTGCGTGACCCACAGGGACGAATGCCTCATGAGTCGCTCCGCGACCGCATACCTGCGCAGGTTCTTGCCGATGCGCGGTGGGAGCGCATTCGGCGGATGTTCAACGTCGGCTTTCAGGAGAACCCGGAGCACCGCATTCAATCTGCGGACGATCTGCTTGCACTTCTGGACAATCTGGTGCCGCCACCACACAACGGCGTCGAAGATCTCCTGCAGCAAGAGATGGAACGCTTTGCAGACACCATGCGGTCGAGCAGCGCTCAAGCGATGGTTCGCTTCCAAGAGGCAGTGAGAACTGCGAGCAACCGCTTCGATCGAATGATTAAGGAACGCGCACGCGCGGCGAACGTGACGATTTGGGTCGGAGGGCCAAGCCCGGTGGCCGATGGGACTGCCATGGAAGCGAACTACGCCATCTGTCGTGTTGGTACGGACCAGCCTCGCGCGTCATGCAGACATCGTGTCGAGGTGCGGGCATCCGAGTACGTGGGTTCCGTCGATCTAGGGAGCGACGATTGGCAGCCGTACTACCAAGGGCCCGTGGGCGACATCGACACTTTCGCCGAGACTGCAGATGACCAAGCGATTAAGGCCTTGGCTTCGATGTTGAGAACGCTGCGAGAGAAGGTGGGCAGCAACTAGCACTCCCTTTCGGTACGTATCGCCCTCGTCTACTCGCAGCGCGAACGTGGGACGCGAAGACGCGGGTACCTAAACCGGACGGTCACGGGCACCCGCAAATGGCCGAGACTGACGATTCGCAGCCACGCCGGACAGCTGACCTTGGCCGGCCGAGCGTGGTCAGCGAAAGTCAGGTCCCTGGCGTGGCGGCGTGCTCACGCTGCCCGCCAGAAGTACCTCAGCGACAAGGTCGATGCTGAACGCGTGTAAAGCCGGCAAGGCCCGCTGAACCACTGCACTGCCGACCGGAAAAGGCGCGCCTGCGGGCGCGCCCCATTTTCATCCGGGTGGCGCCAGTGGCGCCGGGCTAGACGGCGCACTCTACGGAAAACCCGTGTTTTGGGGTGCGCCCTCTACAAGCTGTCGGCACAGTCACTGCAACCCTATTGAACGCGGCCGAAGCAAACGGTTTACTCGGTCGGGTCGATCCCTTCAAACATCAGGAGCGAACCATGTCGAACAAGAATCTTTCCACCGTGGCCACCGAGGTCATTGCCGCCTACGGCATCACCGCCACCAACGTCATCAACAGCTACCGCTACGGCGGGGAGCGCCTGGTCGGCTTTGTCGACGCGCGCTTCGCCAGCGTGGTGAACCGCGGCGCCGCCGCCCTGCGCGCGGACCTTCGCTCGAACTTGATCGGCGCCCAGCAGCGCGTCACCGGCTACTACGTCAAGGGCGTCCATCTAGGCACCGACCGCGTGCAGAGCGTCGTCGGCGTGGCCGTTGACCTGGCGACCAAGGGTGTGGGCCTGGTCGCCGAAGGCGCCGTGCGCCTGGACCGCGCCGCCAACGTGAACGCGCTGGAAACGCTGAACCGCGTGGTGCGCCCCGCCGCCCAGGTCGTGAGCCTGGTGGCCGAGCGCGTCGAAGAAGGCAGCAGCGCCTTGGTGCGCCGAGTCGCCGGCACGCCGATGCCGGCCAAGGCCGTGGCCACCCGCAAGCTCAAGGCGACAACCCGCAAGGCGGCCGCCGCGCGCAAGCGCATCACCAGGACTGCCACCCGCGAAGTCAGCCAGGCCGTGGCCGACACCGCCACCAGCGCCTCGAACGCCGCACGCCGCGTCGCGCGCCAAGCCAGGACGACGATGAAGCGCGTCAACAAGGCCGTGACCGAGACCGCCACGCAGACCTCCAACGCCGCGCGTCGCGTGGCACGCAAGGCGCGCACGGTGGCCGCAGTGGCCTGAGCCTTACCGAACACCGGAAGGGCCGGGCGCCCGTTCGACACGGGCTGCCGGGACGGCCCGGTCGGACACCAGCGGGTGCGGCGCGGTTGGCGCGGCACCCCTGCGGCGACGCCGGGCACCTGCCGCGAGAACAGTTTGTACTGCTCGTCGGTTCGCTATCCCAATGATGCGCCGTGATCGCGCCGCCCTTGCCGGCCGCGTCGCGCCCCTCGACGATGACGACGACGCGCGCACCAGTGGCGCGATGATCATGTACTCGCCGGCGCCGCGGTCAGGGCAACTGTGTGGCATGTCGATGTCGAACACCCGCCTGAAAAGCCGGGCCCAACTCATCAACTGCCATGCTCCAAACCGGTCGCCCACCAACGCCCGGTTATGGCCGAAAGCGTCCTTATCCAATGCTGGGTGTGGTCTCAGGCAACACTTCAAGTGCAAAAATGGCCTCGGCTGTGCCTGCTGA
>JANNIB010000249.1:0-1561 GCA_031404695.1 Acidobacteriota bacterium | reverse complement strand
TGCGACGCGAGTCCGTGGACCACGACTTCGTAGCCGCCGGTGCCCTTGCGGGCGGTCTTCAGCGCGCCACCGTCGGCACTGGCTTCACAAACCAACACGTTGCCGCACGCGAGCGCACGCTCCTCGATGAGGACACGACTGGTGCCGCTGCCCACCTCCTCGTCGGCGGTGATCAGAATCTCGACACCGCTGTTATCCGCCAGCGAGGCAACCGCGTGAACGGCCTGGACCACGCCGGTCTTCATGTCGAAAATGCCCGGGCCAGTTGCACGACCGTCGGCGACGGTGAACGGACGAGCAGCGCACGAACCGACAGGAAACACGGTGTCGTGGTGGCCAACGATCAATACCTTCGGTGTCCCGCCGCCAGCCCAGTGCACGTGCGGTCCGGCTGGCCCATCGATCAACTTGGCGGGCGACCCCAAACGGCGTTCGATGATGCTCGCAACTGCTTTGGCGGACGCCGTGAGACGAGGCACGTCGAAAGACGGCGACTCAGTGTTCACCAATAGCTCCAGGTCGTCGAGCATTGCTTTGAGGTCGGTCATGTGTTCAGTCTGCCCGGTCGCCTGCCCAAGACCGAACTACAGGGTGGCGATACCACTACCTTCACCGGCACGTCCGCGGGTTGGCCGCGTGGTCGAATAGGCGGATGAACCGACGAGACGAGCTGGCGGCGTTCCTGCGCGGCCGGCGCGAGGCCTTGCAGCCGGTCGACGTCGGACTCCCCCACGGCCGTGCCCGGCGCACCCCCGGACTTCGCCGCGAAGAGATCGCGTTGCTCGCCGGCGTGTCGGTGACCTGGTACACGTGGCTGGAGCAGGGACGCCCAATCAACGCCTCGGTCGACGTGCTGGAGGCGCTTGCCCGCACACTTCGCCTCGACGACGCGCAACGGCAGCATCTGTTGGCGCTTGCCACTCGCACGTCGAGCGACCCCGCTCCCGAGGTTGAGCATGCACCTGATGCGCTGGTGCGCCTGATCGAGTCGATGAACCCGGCGCCGGCGTACGTGTTGGGTCCGCGGTGGGAGTTCCTTGCGTGGAATCGTGCGCAGTCGCATCTGTATCCGATGATCGATCACCTGGAACCCGCTGACCGCAATCTGCTGTGGGTCATCTTCGCCGAGGCAACCGCAAAGCCCGGTTTGGATTGAAAGCCGCCATCCCCGGATTCCGGGGCTTTGCCCTGGGGGCGCAGGGCGGAATCCTCGGCGCGGTGGCTGTCGTGCTCTGGTGGCTGTTCCTCAGCCGGGCGACCTGGGTCGATCGCCTCGGCGGCATCGTCCTGATGATCGCCGCCATGGGAGCGACATGGGGGCTCAAACACGAGTCGATGGGGCCCTTCTGGCTCGTCGGGTATGCCATCCCGGTCCTGTGCCTCGCCTTCGTCGCCGGGGCGGTGGCCACTCGCCGTCTCGCTGACGGACCCCGTCGCGCGGCGATGATCGCGATCGTCGCGCTCGCGTGCGGCGTGTGGACGCTCGTGCGCACCGACGGCATCACGGGCGACCACGTCGCGGAATTTGCCTGGCGCTGGACTCCAACCCCCGAGCAGAAGG
>JANNIB010000248.1:0-34146 GCA_031404695.1 Acidobacteriota bacterium | reverse complement strand
TCTTAGGCGGGAGCGGTGACCGTGCCTGTTCAAAACAGCACATACGTACGGAGCCGAGTCCAAGACCCGCTTGAGAACGCTGAATCAGCCCAGCCTGGAGCCGCCCGGTCGGCTCACGCGCAGTCCGCATGGCTCCCTCTGCGCGTAGGACCTGTGTGCGCCCGGTAGGCCGGGGCCTGCGCGCACCTCGACAATTACACGCGGCCCGAGGAGGCGATATGAACAAGACAGACGCGCTGCAGGATGTCGGCGTGTACCGCACCGTTCCGACAGACAGCGCGGCACGCCGAGGCTCGGCGTGGTCCCTTCGACCCGGATCGGAACCTCAGGAACGTGACGAGCGGGAGTTGACACGCAGAACGGCCATATCCTGGGTCCACCGCAGGAGGTGGTCCTCGATTGCGTCCGCAGGGCGCCCTGCGCGATGCAGGGCCAAGAACGCCTCGACGACCACCGCTTCGGCCTCCGCCTGGTCCTTCACGATGTGGAACGCGAGGGAGTACACCTGCTGACCGTGCCGATCATATTGCGCGGCCAGCCATTCGATCGGGCCCGAGCTCGCAGTGAGGCTATCGTCGGCCCCACCCGCGTGGGCCGCAAAGGCCAGTGCGTTGGTCACCGTCATCTGGGATGCCGTTATGTTGGCGATGCTCAAGGACATCCAGCGGTCGCCGGCGTTGCGCTACCGACTCAGACGATCGGAGCCCGCCACCTTGACGAGCTTGTTGTAAACGCCAAAAAGCAGGAACGGCGCGACCCACTGCCCGACAAACAGGCTGCCGTGTTTCCTGCCCGACGCCTGCATCGCCATGGCCACGCCGATAGCGGCGAAGGCGGCCCACAGGAAGGCGTCCGACGGGAGCTTGGCGGTCTGCTCTTCGATGGTTCTGGCAACGACGCCCTCGGAGTGTCGAACGGGCTCGGCTTCAGTAGCAGCGCCGTTTGGCCGGGTCGGGAATGGGACGGCCGAGGCGGATGTGTCAACGTGCATGGTGGCTCTCCTTGGAATGGGTCGGGCGATGTCGTCGACATTGGGTGCAAAACTCTGGCCGTTGCTGCACGGCCGATCGGGGTGCTGCCACTACTGGGTCTGGGTCGACGCCTTCCCAGTTGTGGATTTGTTTCGCCACGTTGTTCCCGCGGGAGGCGAAGCCGACTGAAGCGGTGAACCGATCAAGTCCGTCGTCGCGTCAAAGACGCCATCGCGGCTCAAGGTGCTGTCCGAGGCCTTCGCGCTCGACCCCGATCGGCTGGCACGCTTTCAACGCGAAGCCACGACCCTGGCCGCCTGGTGCCGCTCATCGAGAGCCGCGTCCACACCCTGATCACTTTTGCTATCGGCGTTCGCTCGTCCGCAAAACCGATCGTGCCGTCAACGCGACCCTGCAAGTCGAAGGATGGCCTCCTGCGAGCGCTGATGCAGGAGGCGCGCGTGCCGCTGCTGTTCCAGGACGGCAGGGCCCGGGGGGTGTCGTTCGACGAGCGCGCCGCATTCTGTGGACGCCCACCAGCCGCGAGGTCTACACGATGCTCGTGGGCGACGGCGGCTGGACCCCCGATCGCTATCGGGCCTGGCTGTCGTCGGTGCTGCTGGACGCGCTGGTCGAACGACGCGTGTAGGTGATGCCCGCCGAAAGACTGCAGACCTCAGCGCGGTGGGAGCGTGCCGCCCTCGGCCAGGGTCTTGATGTTCTGGATGGCGCGCATGAACGTCGCCGTGCGCGACGCCTTGTCCTTGTCGCGCGCGGCATCATCCGGCAGCATCGAGTTGTCGTAGACGAGCGTGTAGTACAGGCGTGACGTGGTAGCGGTGACAGGGCGCACTTCCAGCGTGCCGTGATAGAGGTTGTAGGGCCGGCCGGCGCGAACCGGCTGGGTGTAGGTGTAGGAGAACTCCGTCTTGCCGACCAGCACTTCGGTCGCCACCGACCTCACCGAGCCCACTTCACCTTCGATGCCCGACAGCATCTTGCAGCCCGCGGGAATCTGCAGCCACTCGGCGATGTCACAGTACTTGCCGATGCGCTTCCACACCGCCGCGGCGGGGCGGTCAATCGCAATCTCCAGGGGAATCACCAGGTAGGTCGGGTTGTCGACGACGATGTTGGCATTTGGCGCGGGCGCCGCCTGGGCAGGCGGGGCCGGCGCCTGCGCCGCTCCGGCTGAGGTGACACACACCAGCGTCGTGGCGGCAGTGGCAATCGTGCGAGTGAATGCAGTGCGCATCAAGTCCTCCGGCGCGAAGCTTATCAGCAGGTGGCGACCTGCACACCTCATTCGTCGCCGTCCGGCGCGCAGCGCCAGCCGACCCATGCGGCCAGATCCGTTGATTCCGATCGTCGTTGCGATGTGTCACCGAGGGCCGTGGCCAGGCGCCTCGATCGGGTGCGCCCGTTCGCGACGGCATTGACGTCGAACTGTTCGACAGGCGCTGGCGCAACTGCCGCCGCGGCAGCGCGCCATCGTGGAAGCGATTCAGCTCGATGCCGAGCCGACCCGTGCGCTCGCGGCGCGCCTCTTCTGGCGGCGACGCGGCCGCGCTGACGCTCGACGCCCCGCGAGGTCAGACCGGTGACCATCGCGGGGCCGGCGCGAGTGTGCGAGTTGCGCGTCCGCTGCGTGGCTGGCTACCGCACGCGGCGCACCATGACTCTCGCCGTGGGATTTCGCCAGTCGCGTTGTGCTTCGTTGAAGTCGCCGATCCCGTGCATTCCCGCGTGCACGTGCACGTAGCCCTCGGCGCCCCCTGCCGGTGCGCCGCCCCCGCCCGGCCCGCCACACTCGACGAAGGAGGGCCCGGGAATCGACGCGCACAGCTCATCGTTGATCTCGGTGCCCGAGTCGTAGGCGATGGCGTCGAAGGTCACCGGCGCGAAGTCGCGCGGCAGGTCGACGCCGTTCAGAGCAACGAACGCGTCGTTGGTCGGAATCAGCATCGCTACCACGGTGAGCTGCGCGCCGATTGGCGCCTGCACCCGAATCGTCTTCGCGGCTCCCGGCGCCGTGAACCCGGCTGGCGGCGCGCCCGAGGTCTGCGCGTCGAACACGACCGACGGGAACCCACGCGCCAGGGTCACCAATGGGCCGACATCGCCCTCCTCGGCAACGGTCTCGAGCACACCGATCGCCGGGGCACCGACGCGGAACAGCCGGATGCCGGCGGCATGGGTCAAGGCCGCCAGCGGCGTAAACGTCTGCCCGCGGGTGATGTTGGTAATCGTCACTTCGTACTCGGCGCCGCCCTGAGCCCAGCTCGGCACGGAAGAGAGCAGCAAGGCCAGCGCTGTGGCAGCGCCGGCAAGGTGTCGCGTGTTGGCCATCGATCGGTCCCTCCAGGAACACGGCTGGCACACTGCCGCCGCTTACAGGGACAGAACAGCGACGGCCGCGGGGATAGTTCCCGGGCCGCACTGACCTTCGTCAGGGGCGGGCGTCTGGTGCGGCCTCGAGCTCGACACCGAGGCCATCGGCGATCCGGTTCACGAACGCGAAGTAGGCCACGATGGCGCACGCATCATGGATCGCGCGGTCGTCGAAACCCGCGGCGCGAAGGGTGTCGACGTGCGCCGATCTGATCGACGCCGGAGAGAGCGTAAGCGTCTCGGCATAGCCGAGAAGCGCCAGCTCTCGTGACGTCAGTCCGGGCGCCGACATCGGCGACGTCTGGAGCCCGCTGACGACGGCATCCTGATCCGACGTGGACAGGCCGGCCCGTTCGAGAATCTGACGGAGACCCGCTCCGTGATGGTGCACTCAATAGTGGCAGCCGTTGAGGGCCGACACCCTCACGCCGAGCAGCTCACGCTCGCGCCGACCGAGCGGCCCGGGTCGGTGCATGAGCTGCTTGTAGAGCTCCCAGTGCTGCCGCATCACGGCCGGGTGAACGGCGTGAATCTGAATGATGTTGTCCGGGTCGGCGACCCGGTCCTCGGCCGCGAGTGTCTCCGGCGAGATGTAGTCGATGAAGGCCATGGCGGTGCGTTGTCTCAGCGGCCGCCCGAGCGTATCAGCGCCTCGAGCCCCGCCGTCAGGCGTGATGAGGATGACGTCTTCGGTGAACACGCTGATACCGCGATCGTGATTGCAGGTGAACGGTCACAGGGCTAGTCCTTTCCGGTGCCGCGGGCCGCCAGGCGCGTGACGCGCGCCGATACGGCCTGCGCGTCTGAGAATCCACCGACGGTCCACCATCCGTCGGCCGCAGCGACCAGGCCTCGATGATCCATGGTGGGAACGTCGAGTGTGGGTCCTGCCATCCACGAGTCCGTCACCGTATCGTAGAGCCACGATGACGACTCCGGCTCCGACGGCCGCCCGTCGTAACCGACGCCGTTGTAGTTGTAGGGATTGGTGGTACCGCCCGCGAACAGGATGCCGGTCCGTGTGCTGGTCCGCACGGGGCCCGCCGCCGCCCGGTAGCGCGCTGCCCCTGGATGCGCGGCGATGGCTCGCCAAGTGATGGCGGCAGGGTTGGCCGCGTTGATGTCGCCGCGATAGCACTCCGCGCTCGGTCCGTACTTGGGAGTGACCGCACCGAGCATTTTCGCACCGCCGCAGTAGACGATCGTGTCGTCGATGAGGCCACCGGCATGGCCGAAGACCGGCGTGCCCGGGATGGGCGTTGCCGTGATCCATTGGTCGAGCTCCGGATCGTAGGCCTGCACCGTGGTCACCGTGCGATTCGTGGACCAGCCGCTCACGAGGTAGATGAGGCGATCGCGCCACACGCCTGAGACGGCATCGTCGAGGGCCATCGGTGCATCGGCGCCTCGCACGTAGCGTCGCTCACGGATGAGATAGATGTCGGTGGCCGGGCTGGTCGTCTCTGTGCCGTCGGCGGCCACTGAATAGCCGCCGAACAGGAAGACGCGCGGTCCGATGGCCTGCGCCGTAGCCGCCAGGCGGCCGACCGGTCCTGGCACGTCGGGCAGCGGTTCCCAGCGCCCCGCGATCGGATCGAGTGCGAACGCGCGCGTCGTGATCGCGTCGTGATCGCGCCCGGACCCCAGTCCGAGGAAGCTGAAGATGTGCGGCCGGCCATCGACGACCGCCGCCGCCACGGCGTTGTTGGCGACCGGCACCGGCAGCTCGGGGCCTGCGGCGACGGTCCACAGCTCGCGGTCGGGCCCGGGCGTGGTGGCGTCGCGTCCGACGGGCGCTGGTTCGGGATTCGCGCACCCGGCCAGCAACGTCGCCAGCGCGATCAGGCATCGCCGGTGAAGCCGCACGCGCCGAGGGTATCATGCCCCTTCGCGGCGGTATGCGCTCGCGAAGGGAGTCAGAGATGCGGGGCCTTCTTGCGTGTGCACTCATCGCCGTCGTACCGGCCCTGGCCGTCGGTCAGCCGGTCGAGGCCAGGGACGTGGCAGAGATCAGGGCGGTGCTGGTCGCGATGTGGGACGCGATCGAGAAGGGCGACGTCGATCGCTATGCTACCTACGTCCATCCCGGCTTCACGTCATTCGGCGAGAACGACACCTACCTGACCGAGGGCAAAGACGCCGAAGTCCGCAACTATCGCGCCTATCTGCAGCGGGCCACCGGCGTGCACACCGACATGCATCAGCCGGTCGTCACCGTGCGAGGCGACACGGCCTGGATCACCTACTACTGGACCGATGCCGGCACCCTGGACGGCAAGCGCTTCACCTCACGCGGCAAGTCGACCCGCGTCTTCGTCCGCGAAGGTGGGCGCTGGCTGTGCATTCACGGCCACTACACCGCCGTGCCGTAGCGGGCCGGGGTTCGCCAGCCGCGGCGCCCGGGCGATCGCATCGGGAATACGCCGAGACGTTGGACACATGAAGGCGACATGCGCGAAACCGGGCCACCAGACAAGCGTCCGAAGGCCGTGAGCACGGGCGGTTCATGGCACCTGGGGGATCGGTGACCGCACCACCACCGTCGTGGCAGGCCTTCGAAGCCGAGGCGCTGCCGGCGTGGCTCGTCACCATCCTGCAGCACCTGCGGAGCAATCGGCGCCGGGCGGCGCACCGCTACCGCGAAGTGGAGGACGTGGACGATCAGATCGCCGAGACCGTCCCGTTCGTCCCCGCCATCCCGCAGCACCTGACCGACGACGACTTGCTGGCGGCGCTGCGGGGAATTCCTGAGCCCTATCAGGACATCATCCTGCTGGCGGACGTGGAAGAGACGTTCTCGATCGCCACGCTGGTGTCGGTCGTCGTCGCGGCGGATGCCGGCGCGACAGCCTCGTGGATTCCCTGGCAGCGCCTCGACCACGACCCGGCCGCCCTGGCGCCCGTGGGCGACCAGCAGGTCGCGTCGTTTCGCGGCAGCGCGCACACCGTGTTCGTCGTCTCGTCGTTGTCTGACGACGATGTGCAGGCGGTGGCGCAGGTCATGGCCGGTCCGGTGCTGCGCGCGCTTGCGGGTGCCTGACGCACGCGAGGGAATACTTCGGCCTCCGCCGGTGATTAGACTGGCATGACCACCGCCGTTCGAACGCTGAGCCTCTTGCTGGCGACCGTCGTGACGGGCGTCGCAACGACGGCCGCGCGCCAGGGGCCAGACCCTGCCGCTCGGGTGACGCCGCGAGTCGTCGTCGTCGAACTCTTCACGTCAGAAGGCTGCTCGAGTTGTCCCCCGGCCGACGACCTGCTCCGCGAGTGGCTGACGACGCAGCCCGTGCCGGGTGTCGAGATCGTGGGTCTCAGCGAACACGTGGACTACTGGGACCGCCTGGGGTGGCGCGATCCCTTCTCGTCGTCGGCCTTTTCGGCCCGCCAGTCTGCGTATGACGCCGCGGTGTTCCGTGACCACCGCGTCTACACCCCTCAGCTGGTCATCGACGGCCGGCTCGAGGCCATCGGCAGCGACGCGTCGGCCGTGCGCCGCGCCGTCGTCGAGGCGTCGCGTCAGCCCAAGGCGAAGGTCCTGCTCACCGTGTCGAGCGAAGGCGCCGACCGGCTCCAGGTGCGCGTCCGCGTGCAGGGGCTCGCGAGCGTACCTCGGGAAGGCGTTGCGGAGGTCGTGCTGGCCGTCGTCGAGGACGGCTTGGCCACGAAGGTGGCACGCGGCGAAAACGGGGGTCGCACGCTGCGCCACGCGGCCGTTACCCGGTCGCTCGCGACGCTCGGCGTCGTTGATGCGTCAGCGGGTGACGGAACTGTGGACGGCTCAGTGCCGGTGGCAACCGGCTGGTCGAGGCCGAACCTGCGCCTGGTGGCGTTCCTGCAGGAGCGTCACAGCCGTCGGATTCTGGGCGCCGCCACCGTCCGGGTCGAGATCAGCACCGCGCGGTTCGGAGGGTCGCGATGAGCCCCACACCATCGGCCCGGGCCACCAGGCGCGAGCTGCTCAAGCTGAGCCCGGCGCTGCTGCTGGGTGCCTTCGCGGTGCCGCCGTGGCGCGACCGGTTGCTTACCGCAGGGGTCGAGTGGAGCGATCGGGCCTCGGCCGGGCTCTTCCGCGGCGCGCATCAGGCGCCCACGTTCGCGGCGGCCGACCTCACGCCCTTCGATAGATTTCCCTACAACGGGTTCAGCCCGCCTGAAATCGACCTGGCGCGCTGGACACTCACCGTCGGCGGTGCCGTTGAGAAGCCTGGTGCCTGTGACCTGGCGTCGTTGCGAGCCCTGCCAAAGCAGGTGCAGAACACGCGCCACGTGTGCGTCGAGGGCTGGGACGTCGTTGGTCGCTTCGGCGGCGCGCGCCTGTCCGACTTCCTCGCGCTGGTGGGCGCAGACCCGGCGGCGTCGTACCTGACGATGACGTGCGCCGACGGGTACTACGAGTCGCTCGACATCGAAACCGCGCGTCACCCGCAGTCGTTGCTCTGTTACGAGATGTACGACCGTCCGCTCGATCCCGGCCACGGGGCGCCGCTGCGCCTGAGCCTGCCCACGAAACTCGGCTACAAACACGCGAAGTACCTGGCCACGCTGGACGTGAGCTACGTCCGTCCAGCACGTCATGGCTACTGGAGCGATCAGGGGTACAGCTGGTATGCAGGACTCTGAGCACCGCACCGGGGCGCTGCGCCGCCCCATCTACGAGCATCCCTGGGCCGTGAGGCTCGCGCACTGGGTGAACGCCGTCACGATCACCGTGCTCACGTTGAGCGGGCTGCAGATCTTCAACGCCTTTCCCAGCTTCGGCGCCAAGGTACCGCAGGTGGATCTCGTCACCGCCGTGCCGCAGGCCCTCACCCTTGGCGGCTGGCTCGGCGGGGCGCTGCAGTGGCACTTCACCTTCATGTGGTTCTTCATCGGCGCCGCCGGTCTCTATGTGGTGTTCCAGGTGGCGTCAGGGCACTACCGCACCGTGCTGTTCGGGCCGCGCGACGTGCCGCAGGTGTGGCCAATGGCCCGGCACTACTTCCTGTTCGGGCCGAAGCCGCCCGCCACGGCCCAGTACAACGCGCTGCAGAAGCTGGCCTACACCAGCGCCCTGTTTTTCGGCGCGCTCTCGATGCTCACCGGGCTCGTGATGTACAAACCGGTCCAATTCTCGGTGCTGGGTCTGGTCGTCGGCGGCTACGACGGCGCCCGGCTCGTGCACTTCCTGGCGATGTGCGGGTTGCTCTCGTTCATCCCCGGCCACCTCGTGATGGTCGCGCTGCACGGCTGGGACAACTTCGCGTCGATGCTCACCGGCTGGAAACACAAGCCGGATTACACGCCGGAGGCGCCGCGATGACAGCGCAGCGGGCGGCTGGCCTGCTGACCGTGCTCATCGCCGCGACGGCCGCCGGGTCGTGCGGCAGCCCCTCCACGCCTGCGAGCCCAACGTCGGACTCGGCCTCCGCGATCCGTAGCGATGCCGAGCTGTTCCGGCTGTTCACGGTCACCGATCCGCAAGGCACCTACACCGTATTCCCGAACGCCGAGCCCTTCACCACCGGTCGCCTCAACGGGTCCGAGGCGCATCGTCCCGTCATTCGGGTGCTGCTCAACGCCACCGCGGCGGGTGCCCTGAGGGACGGACGCCTTGCACCGGGCGCACGCTTCCCCGACGGGTCGATCATGCTCAAAGAGATTCGGTCGACCGCCACCACGCCGCCGACGCTCTATGCCGTGATGGTGAAGGACCGTGCCAATCCGCTGGCCGGCAGTGGTTGGCTGTGGGCCGAGTATGGACCTTCAGGGTCGGTGGCCTATCCGGTGTCGAACCGCGGCGGTGCCTGCACGAGTTGCCATCTCCGCGAGAACGGCCCCGAGAACGACCTGGTGCGCACCTTCGAGCGCCAGCGGTAGGAGACCGAACTCACGCGGCCTCGCCCAGGGAATATCCGGCGCACCGCCACACATCGAGCCGGCAGGAACCGCACGTTCCGGTTGCACCGGACACATTTCGAGGAGAGCTCATGATGATGCATATGACGACCGCACTGGGCGCACTGGCGCTGCTGGCCTTGACCCAGACCACCCCGATGCAGGCGCAGGGCGCCATGGCCAAGCCCATGCCGATGGCCAAGGAGAAGAGGTACACGGGTTGCGTCGCCACTGGCGCCACGGCCGGCAGCTTTACCCTCACCCATGCGTCCGAGGAGGCGGCGAAGGCAGCCGGTGCGATGGGCAAGGACGCCATGGGGAAAGACGCCATGGGGCACCCGATGTCGATTGCCAGCACGGCTGTCGACTTGAGCAAGCATGTGGGTCACAAGGTCTCGGTCACGGTCGTGGAAATGGGCATGACGAAACCGGATTCGATGGCGAAGCCGGACGGGATGGCCAAGCCCGATGCCATGGCCAGGGACGCGATGGCCAAGCCGGGCGCGATGGCTGCGCCTGCGGCGGCCATGTCCGTCAGCAGCCTGCGGATGATTGCCGCCACCTGCGGCCTGCAGGGGAACTCCGGACCGGTGTAGGCTGTTCTCTCTGGAATGGTGCGTCTGACCTGCGGCGGAGCAGTGGTGCTGGCGGGCACGGTGTGGCTGGGGGCCCAGCCGCTGGTGCCATCACTCGACCTGTTTTTTGCGGCCGCGTCGGTGGACGAGAAGACGTCCCGGGCCGCGATTGACGCACTCGCACCATCGTGGCGTGACGGCTACACCTCGATGATCGTCGACATGGCGCGGTTACTGCGGCTTGGGCCCACGGGCCCCGACGACACCGGCGCCGCCGAGTTCGCCGAGCGGTTCGACGCCGATGCGGACTCCGCCGCGGAAAGGTCGGCGCCGCAGGCTGACTTCGGCACCCCAGCGCTTCGTCGACCCACGGCCGAGTCGCTGGCGCGGACCAGGCTGGTGCAGTTGCTCGAACGAAGGACCGGCAAACACTTCGACCCGCAGCTGCGCGGCTGGCGGCAGTGGATGTGGAGCCTGCCGTACGAGCCGCATCCGGACTACGCCCGGTTCAAGGGTCAGCTCTACAGCCGCATCGACCGCCGCATGGCCCGGTTCTTCCCGCCGAACGTGTCGTCGCTCATCCGCCTCGACGAAATCGACTGGGGCGGCGTGACCGTCAACGGCATTCCGCCGCTCTACTACCCGGAGGTGCTGCCGGCGGCGGAGGCCCGCTATCTGCGCGATGGACATGTGGTGTTCGGGCTGGTCGTCAACGGCGAGGCGCGCGCCTATCCCAAACGGATCCTCGCCTGGCACGAGATGGCCCGCGATCGCCTCGGCGGTGTCGAACTTCACGTCGTCTACTGCACGCTGTGCGGAACGGTACTGCCGTACGACAGCGTCGCCGGCAACCGCACCTGGCGCCTGGGGACGAGCGGTCTTCTGTACCGTTCCAACAAGCTGATGTTCGACGAGGAGACCGGCAGTCTGTGGTCGACGCTCGAAGGGCGTCCGGTGGTGGGCGAGCTGGCCGGGTCAGGCCTGCAACTGCAGTCACGGCCGGTCGTGACCACCACGTGGGGCGAATGGCGAGCGCAGCACCCGGCCACGACCGTGCTGTCGCTCGACACCGGCCACACCCGCGACTACTCGGAGGGCGCTGCCTATCGCGACTACTTCTCCCACGACGATCTGTATTTTCAGGTGCCGGGCGACGATCGACGGCTGAAGAACAAGGCTGAAGTGCTCACCCTGCGCGTCCGTGCGGCGGCGGGTGGCGACGCGGTACCCGTCGCCATCGACCAGCGCCTGCTTCGCCGTCAGCCCGTGTATCCTCTCGAGGTTGCCGGACGTCGCTTGGTGGTCGTCACGAGCCGCGCCGGCGCCAACCGTGTCTACGCGCTCGGCTCGAGCGACGTCGCCTTCCAGAGTCGGCGGCCGGACGACCTCGCGGTCATCGACGGTGCCGGCCGCGCGTGGCGAGTCACCGAGGAGGCGCTCGTTCGTGACGACGACCCCGAAAGCGCGTTCCCACGCGTGACGGCCCAGCGGGCGTTCTGGTTCGGCTGGCGCGCCCAGTTCCCCAAGACGGTGCTGGTAGTCGACCAATAGCCACCGGCGTGGCTGCGACGAGGCTCGGCGGCGATCGTCGTGAGGCCCGCGACCCTGACGGTCACGCTTCCAGTGAGCCACCGAGGATCAGCCGGCGGGAGCGCTCGAGCAGCGCCCGCTTCACCTCCAGCGAGCGGGCCAGCCGTGGCAGCTGTGCCACCCCGATCAGCCGGCGCATGATCTCGACTCCGGCGAACCCGGCGACCAGCGCGGGGTTGGCTCCCGCGGTCGCCGCCGCAGAGGCGGCCAGCCGAATCACGCCGCGGTCCTGGTCGGCCATTATCAGATGCGCCGCCATGATGCCGTAGTCGAACTCCGGAGAACCAGCGAAGCAGAATTCTGGGTCGATTACCTTGACCGCGTCTCCCCGGGCCAGCCAGCTCCCGGGAAAGTAGTCGCCGTGGACGAGGGCCCGCGGTGGGCCGTGCAGGTAGAGCCGGCCGAGCGCCGCCACCGCGTCCACGTACGCCCGGTCGCCAGCCAGCGCGCGCGCGTCCGCTGCCAATCCTGGCGTGTGCCGCTCGAGGCGGGCCTCGAGACCCGCGTCGCCGGCCAGAGGCAGGGCGAAGAGGTGGGCGTGGTTCAGGGCGAGCATCGCCGGGTTGGCAAAGGGAGGGGCCGCGGGCTCGTCCACCGGCACGCGGTGCAAGGCCACCAGGTACGCCAGCAGCGCCGCCGCGACATCGTCGTGCAGCGTGCCACCCTCGTAGACGCCGGTCAGGTCCGTGAATCCGTCGCAGTCCTCCAACGCCAGGACGCGCGAAGCGCGATCGACGCCGACGAGCCTCGGCATCCGGCCGGCGACCTCGATCGTGGAGGCAGTGCGATCATAGAACGCCGCCTCCACCAACGTGCGGTCGGGTGGCGCCGGAATGTCCGGGTACTTCTCGACCCACGGACGGCCCTGCTTCACGACGAGACGCTGCCGGGTGGTGACCACGCGCAGCGTGCAGTTCATGTTGCCATCGCCGGCCGCGCCAACCGACTGCACCGTCTCGTCGCCGGCGATCCAGCCTCGCCGGCGCAGATAGGCGGTCAGTCCGGCGGGATCGTCGCCGCCCAGGCGATACGGTGGTGCCTCGATGGCGCGGCCGGCCTCGCCGTCGCGATCAGCGGGCAACATTGAGCGACCAGTCGTACGGCAGGAACGTCACCGGCAGCGCCCCCTGGCGGAGGGCGGCCCGTTCGGCGGGGGCGTCCGTCATGGCGTCGGCGAATCGGGCGAACAGATCCTCGAGGCGGTGGAGACCACCGTGGCCTCGCTCGAAGTCCGCTCGATACCACTTGAAAATCGCATTCACCTCGAGCCGTCCATTGGCGATGCGATTACGGCTGCGGTCGCCGAGAAAGCGGCGCATCGAGTCGTCGAGTTGCTGTTCGATGCGTGAGGCGACGAAGGCTTCCGGGCGAAGGGCCGGGCAGCCGATCGACGCGCAGTTGATGGCGGCGTGCAGGCGCGGTTCGGCGTAGTGCGGCCGCAGTCGCTCGTGCTCGATCCAGTCGAGGTGCCGCCGGGCGCCGAGCAACATGAAGAAGGGCCGCCGCCACGGGCTGCGCACTACCGACCCGAGGTCCTTGATCGACGCAATCCCCGGCCAGCCGGTGAGAACCAGTTCCACCGTGAAGGCATTATAGGCATTGACGAAGAAGGCCAGCTGTTGCGGCCGGCTCCAGCGCTCGAAGTCGGGTGGTGACACCGCGCTCATCTCGTCGAGCGCGGTCCTGAGTCGCCCGCGGTCGGCGAGGAACCCGCCGTAGTCGACACGGCTCTGTCCACCGTCGGGCAGCCATCGCACGTGCTGGCGCGCCAATCCGTCCCAGGCACGATACGCATGGTCGAACGGAGGTTGCGCAGAGCCGGAGGTGACCACAAGCGTCGCCACCAGGACGGCCGGGATCGTCGCCCTCATTGCACCGCCAGCCGCTCGATCAGCCAGGGCAGGAACGCTGCGGCGGTGCTGGTCAAGTACACGTGGGACGCGTCGGCGTCGGCTGCGGGTTCGCACACGAGGTAGGCTTTGGTCGCCCGGGACGCCGCCGGGCCGTCACCCACACGGTCGTCGGGACCATCGGTGATGTGCGCATCGGCGCGGATTGACGTGAACCATTCCGGGTGGACGATCCAGCCGACGGCCAGGGTGTCGAACGGATTGAAGCCGCGCAGCTTCAGCACGCCCTCCCACCGTTCGAGCCAGGCCAGACTCTGATCGCGAATCCAGGCGCCGTTGGCCCCACGACCCGCGACCGCATCCAGGTGGGCACGGGTCAGCCAGACGTCGCTGCTGGCTTCGTAGCCAGCGAACACCAGCGGGATGCCGGCGTCGAGCAGGAGTCGCATCGCCGGGACGTCCTTCTCGAAGTTGGCATCAGGGAATTTCAGCTCCGGCCGGCCTACCGGGTGAAAGTCGAACCCGGGCCGGCGCGCGGCCACGAGCACGATCTGTCGAATGCGCCGGCGCAGCTCCGGGCGCCGGGCCACCACCGTCGCCACGGTGGTGACGGGGCCGAGCGCGAGTACGGACAACGGCTCGCGTTCCAGCCCCTCGGCGAGGGCCCTGGTCGCTGCGGTTTCACGACCGAGGTCGGCGGCAGAGGCGGCGCCGGCGTACACCGGCACCGCGGGCGAGGCGAAGCGGTCGACGATCCGCCGGGTGTTCGACACCGCGGCCGGCAACGGCGCATTCCCGAACACGGCACTGATCCCGGCCACGCGGAGTTCTGGCGTCGCCAGCGCCTGGACGATCGTCAGCCCGTCGTCGACGTCGCGGGGGCGGTCGCTGACCGGGCCCATCGCGGTATCGACGTCAAGCCAGACGGCTTCCCGGCTGTCTTGTGCGTCCCCGCGTGTGCCGGTCATGGCTATCAGGACCAGGCACGCGCTGGCGATGAATCCGCGTCGTCGTGCGCGGGACGGTCGGCGTTTGGTCGCCACGGCTACCACCACCTCAGACCTCGATTCTTCGAGCGAGCCGGAGACGACCAGTCGCGACCAGCTTGCGGACGTATGACGACGGTCGCGAGTACGGCGTTTCGCCGCCTGCCGTCGCAGCGTCGAGTGATGCCACCCCCTGCGGACACGCCCCGACTATGCCGGCGCCATGGCTTTCGCCACGGCCAGAGCCACCACCTCGCCGGCCGGCAGGTCGGCGGCCAGCACGCAGACCAGCTCGCCCTCCTGCCAGAACACCAGCGTCACGTCTCCACGTGTGTAGACGTGGAAGTCGAATCCGTTCTGGCGGCGGGTCTCATCGGCCGCGGGGAGGTCGGCCAGGCGCCCCTCATACATCTGGCAGACCAGCCGGGCGCCGCTGGCCGATCGATACGCGTAGAGCGCGTGGGCTCGCGCGCCGACCTGCCGGCGGACGCCGCCGTCGAGCGTCCACCCCATCATCCCGAGGTCGATCACGCGCACCTGCGGGCCGCGCGCGGGCTCATTGAAGAAACGTTCCAGGTCCGCGGCATCGCTGCTGCGACGTGCGAGCGCCAGCACCCCGTCGCGCACCGCCTCGTAGTCGGCCCGGGCGGCCTCTACCGGGTCTGGTGTCTGCGGACGCCAGGGCGCCAGGACGTACATCACGAGCGCGGCGGCGGCCGCAAGTGCGGCCCAGAGCGCCCGGCGCGTCGGTTGCGACACACGCCGCGTCACTGCCGCGGCGTCGACGCCGTCGAGGGCCGCCGTCACCGCGCCACGCAGATCGTCCGGCGTGGCCTCGTCGCGCCGTGCGCCACGAGCGGCAGCACGGCCCGCCGTCAGCCACTCGAGTTCGCGGCGGCAGTCGGCACAGCCGGCGACGTGCTCGCGCACCTGGTCGGCCTCGGCGGAGCCAAGGCGATCGTCGAGCAGATCGCCGAGTCGCTCGATCGGGTGGCCGGGCGCGCTCATCGCTCCTCCGTTCGGGCCGGCAGCAGCCGGCGATCGCGGGCGTAGTCCTCGAGCGCGACCGCGAGCACGCGCCGGGCCCGATGCAGACGTGACCGGACGGTGCCGACAGCGCAGCCGAGGGCCGCCGCCGCTTCCTCGTAGGTCAGCTCGTCCACGTCCACGAGCAGCACCGTCGCCCGAAACTCCTCGGGGAGGTCGTCGAGCGCGGCCAGCACGTCGGCGTCGGTCACGGCGGCGCCGAACCCGGCGTCGGGCGAAGCGTGGAGGCGATCGGCGAAGCGGTTCTCGAGGGATTCCATCGACACAGTCGTCGGGCGCCGGCGGGCTCGATGGTAGCCGTTGATGAACACCGAGTACACGATCGTCAACAACCAGGCGCGGCCGTTGGTTCCCGGGGTGAAGGTGTCGAAGGCGCGGTAGGCGCGCACCAGCGCGTCCTGCACGAGATCGCGCGCCGTGTCGCTGTCGCGCGTGAAGCGACGGGCCGCACGATACAGCGCGTCGAGGTGCCCGAGGCACTCGCGCTCGAAGCGCGTCCGGCGATCGTCGACCACGCCGGCATTCTACGTCGATCCGTCGGGAACTCGGCGCACCTCGCTGCTGTTCCTGCTTCATGACCCGGCCGATCCGGCCGGGCCTTCGAGGAGGACAGACATGAAGGCAGCAACTGCCGCCACGCTCGTGGCGCTTCTGGGTGTGGTGTCGCCGCTGGCGGCGCAGGACGTGGCAACCCCGGCCGCGAAGGCCGCGGCACCACGCTACCGCACCAGCGTCGTCGCCAGCGGCCTGCAACGGCCGACCGGTATCGCGATTCGTGGCAGCGACGACCTCTATTTCACGGAGCTGCCCACGCCTGGCGTGCCAGGCCCGGCTGGCGGCAGCAACCGCGTCTCGAGGCTCGAGATCGAGAGCGGAGACATCGAGGTCATCACCACCGGCGAACCCGAGCCGACCAACCTCGCCGTGGCGTCCGACGGTGACGTTTACTGGACCTGCAAATCGGCCGGCGTCATCCTGCGGTTGATGGAACACGGCGGCGTGTCGCTGTTCGCCAGTGGTCTCAACAAACCTTCAGGCATCACGGTGTGGCGCAAGAACGCTGTGGTCTATACCGAAGTGCCGACACCCGGGGTGCCGGGGTCGCAGGGCGGGCTCAACAACGTCTCGGTGATTCACGGTCTCGGCAAGTTCGTGATCAACGCCGGGGAACCGGAGCCCGTCGACGTCGTGGTCTCACGCTCGGGCGATCTGTACTGGACGTGCAAGTCGGCCGGTGTGATCCTGCGACGCTCGATCGCCACCGGAGAGGTGTCGCCGCTGGTCACCGGCCTCGCGTCGCCCACCGGTATTGCGCTCGATCACAAAGGTGAGACGCTCTATTTCACCGAAGTGCCGACACCCGGTGTCCCGGGCTCGGCCGGCGGGAAGAACCGCGTGCGATCACTGACCCTGCGCACCGGTGCGCTGCGGACGATCGACGAAGGCGACCCCGAGCCCACCGACATCGCCGTGGCGCGCAACGGCAATCTCTACTGGACCTGTACGAGCGCCGGCGTCATCGTCGAGGCCCGACGCCTCGGGCGCCGGGACTAGCGCCCTCAGGGGGCCGATCGTGATGTCGCTCGAGAGGTTCATCCGCGGACTGCGGCCGGGACCTCTCGAGCGGCAATGCAACCCTCACGCTGCAGCGCTCGAGGTCAGGTGAGGCTGAAGGCCAGCTCGCCGAGCTTCTCCACGCTGCAGACCACCCGGTCACCCGGCTTGAGCCACACCTGTTCGGCCTTCGGCTTGCCGAAGATGACGCCGTGCGGCGTGCCCGTGAAGAAGATGTCGCCGGGCTTGATGGTCATCATCCGCGATGCGAAGCTGATCATCTGCCGGCAGTTGAAGATCATGTCGTTGGTGTTCCAGTCCTGCCGCTGCTCGCCGTTGACCCGGCATTCGAGCCGCAGGTTGTTCGGGTCAGCCACGAGGTCGCTGGTCACCAGATGGGGACCGAGCGGTGCGAACCCGTCGAAGGCTTGCCGATCATGAACTGGGTCGTGAGGTACTGCAGGTCGCGAGCGGAGAAGTCGTTGCCCGTGCAGTAACCGGCCACGTAGTCGAGCGCGCTGGCCTCGGACACGTTCCGGCACTCGCGCCCGAAGACCATCACCAGCTCGACCTCGTGGTCGAAGTGCGTCGCGGTTGCCGTCGGCAGCGCGATGGTACCGCCGTGGTGGTTGAGGGTGTTGTTGAACTTGTTGAACAGGACCGGGTTGGCCGGAATGGGGGTGCCGGTTTCGGCCGCGTGCCGCCGGTAGTTGAACCCCATCATGATGATCTTCTCGGGACGCGTCACGAGCGGCGCGTGCTGCACGGCGCTCTCCTGCAGGTAGAGCGCCGCCGGACCATCGGCCGCCGCGGCGACGACCTTCGCCAGCAGACCGCCCTTGCCGTTCTGCAGCAGGTCGTCGGTATCGACCGGGGCCGGCAGCTTGTACATCGAGGCGGCCGCCGCCACGTCGAGGATGCCCCTGGCCAGCTTCACGCCCAGCCGCGGTCCGGCGGCGGTCCGCAGGTTCAGCAACGTCATCCTGCGCGGCATCTCGAAAGCGCCCGCCGTCTTCGTCTGCTCGAGCGGCGCGCCTGACGCGAACGTGGCGGCAGTGGCCGAGGCCACGCCGGCGGCCGTGGACTTGAGGAACGAGCGGCGATCTGAATGCATGGCGAATGGTAGCCGAATCCCTGCTGGCGCGGGCACCTGACGACGGCGTCGCCCGGGCGGTATCATCGCTCCATGACACAACGACGGCTGCTCGTCACGGGAGCAAGTCAGGGCATCGGCGCGGCGCTGGTCGAGCAGGCGCGGGCGGCCGGGCACCTGGTCACTTTCACGGGACGCGACCAGGGGCGCATCGAGGCGCTGGCGGCGGCGACCGGCGCGCACGGCATCGTGGCTGACGTGACCAGCGGCGACGACAACCAGCGCACGGTCGATGAGGCGCTGGCACGCATGGGCGGCATCGATGTGCTCGTCAACAACGCCGGCTATGCCTACCGCGCCGAGATCGGCGCCCTCGATGTCGCCGCCATGCGGGCGATGTTCGAGACCAACGTCTTCGGGCTGGTGGACATCACCAACCGGGTGGTGCCGTACCTGAAGGCGCAGGCGCTCGGCGACATCGTCAACATCGCGTCCACCTCCGGCATGAAGGGCGCCGCCACGGCCACCGCCTACGCCGGCAGCAAGTGGGCCGTGCGCGGCATCACGCAGTGCTGGCAGGCGGAACTGCGCCCGCACAACATCCGCGTCGGCTGCATCTGCCCGTCGGAAGTGCAGACGGGCTTCGGCGGCCGCAGCGGCCGCAACAATCCCAACAAGCTCTACGCGTCGGACATCGCGGCCACGATTCTCGCCGGCCTGCACCTGCCGCAGCGGGTGCTGTGGACGGAGCTGGCGATTTTCGCCACCAATCCGTGGAAGGAAGACTGATCGGTCGGCCTCACCCGACGGCGAGGGCCGCGGCGACCGACTGCGCCATCACGTCTTCGAGGATGATCTCGAGCTCCGCGATGGCGATTTCCGACATGCCCAGCGTGGCGGCCTCACGCACGGCGGCCAGCAGCAGGTCAGGCTGCGGGCGCAGCCCGATGCCGACCTTGTTGCACGCCAGGTTGGCGAGCCGCACGATCTGCAGCGGGATGTTGGCCGGATCGGGCACCTCCACGTGGTGGTCGCGCACGATCGTCTGGAACACTTCCGGCAGGTGCCACGACAGCAGCAGCCGATAGCCCACCTCGGGGTGGGCGTTGTCGAGCACCTCGCGGACCAGGTCGGCCGAGACCGCGCCGGCGTACTCGGGCTCGCGCGCCATCTCGTCGAGCACGCGCAGCAGGAACAGCTTGCCGATGTCGTGCACGAGCGCGCCGATGAAGACCGTCTCGCCGTGCTGTGGAAAGCGCACCTTCCGCGAGATCCATTCGGCGGCCAGCGCGCAGGCCGACGCGTGGTGCCACAGGTCGTGGATGAGGCCTGCGATCTCCGGGTGCCGGGCCGTATAGCGGCTTTTCTCGGAGGCCAGGAACACCAGGTTGGTGACGCGCTGCAGGCCCAGCCGCAGCACCGCCGCTCGGATGTTCGACACCTCGGACAGCCCGCCGAAGAACGCGGAATTGGCGGCTCGCAGCACCTCGGCGACCAGCGCCGGATCGGACTCGATCAGGCGCTCGATCTCGCTGATGTCGTAGCGCTCCTCGCGCGACGCCTTCTGCACCTTCTGCGCCACGTCACTGAAGACCGGCAGCGTGATCTGTCGCGCCTCGGCGAAGGCGAGAGCCTGGTCGAGCAGGGATCGTTCGTCGTTCATGCATTCACTCCGAGCAGGCGTTGCAGCTCGCCGAGGGGCCGGGGCCGCGACAGGCGGGGCAGTTGGCGGATCAGTTCTTCGTAACTGGTGAGCCCGGCGGCGGCTTTGGCGATGCCGTCTTCGATGAGGGTGACCAGACCGCTGGCCTCGACGCAGACGCGGCGGATCTCATAGGCGCTCTTGCGCGACAGCAGCGCGTCGCGCACCAGTTCGTTCAGCACCAGGATCTCGAACACCGCGACGCGGCCCCGGTAGCCGATATGGCGGCACTCCGGGCAGCCGCGGCCGCGCGCGAACGTCAGGCCGGCGGCCTCGGCCGGCTGGTAGCCCAGGCGGGCCAGTTCGGCCGGCGTGAGCACGTGGGGCTCCGCGCACTGCGGGCAGACGCGCCGCACCAGCCGCTGGGCGATGACGCTCACCACCGTCGAGGAGATGAGGAACGCCTCGATGTTCATGTTGAGCAGGCGGATGAGGCCGCCGATCGAGTCTTCGGTGTGAAAGGTGGTGAGCACCTTGTGTCCGGTGAGCGCCGCGTTGATGGCCACTTCGGCCGAGAACTGATCGCGGATCTCACCGATGACGATCACGTCGGGATCCTGCCGCACGATGTGCTTCAGCGTCTCGGCGTAGGAGACGTTGATCTTGGTGTTGATCGAGCACTGCGAGATGCCGTCGATCATGTATTCGACGGGATCCTCCGCGGTGATGATGCTGGTGTTGGCGTCGTTCAGGTAGTTGACGGCGGCGTAGAGCGTGGTGGTCTTGCCGGAGCCGGTCGGCCCGGTCACCATCACGACCCCGCTCGGCGCGTCGAGGGCGTCGCGCTGCAGCGCCTCGAGCATGCGCGGCGCCATCCCGATGTCGCGGATCCCCAGCAGGGTGTCGCGGTTGTTGAGCAGCCGCATCACGATCTTCTCGCCGTGGATGGTGGCGTAGATCGAGACACGGATGTCCACCGTGCCGCGCGAGGTCTCGTACTGGATGCGGCCGTCCTGGTGGCGGCGCCGCTCGGCGATGTCGGCGCCGGCCATCACCTTGATGCGGCCGATCATGGCGGTGGCCTTGTCGTTGGGCACATCGGCGTGGACGACCATCACGCCGTCCTGGCGGAAGCGGATGCGCAGGTGCTCGCGGCCGGGCTCGAGGTGGATGTCACTGACGCGCTGCGCCAGCGCCTGGTCGAGCACGCCGTTCACGAGCGCCACCGCGCCGCCGCTGTCCACCACCGGGGCGACCCCGGCCACGCTGGCGGCGCACTCCTTCTCCGCCCGCGCGATGGCCGCCATCACACTCTTACGCGAGCCGACGCCCACGACGACGTCGCCGAAGTGCTTGCGGGCGACCTCCCGGTGCTGCGGGTTCACCGGATCGGCGAACACGACCAGCACCTGGTCGCCGTCGCGACGCACCGGCAGGAAGCCGTGCGTCTTGTAGGTCGCCATCGGCGCCCGCTTGAGCAGGGCGATCTCGAAGGCCATCGTGTCGGCGAGCACCGGCGTGAGGTTCAGCAGGTCGGCCTGCGCGGCCACCACGTCGGCGGCGTTGACGAAGTGGTTATCGACCAGGATCTCTTCGATCGGCGTCTGTGGATGTTCGCGCTTCTGGGCCAGCGCGAGCTGCAGCTCGTGCGGTTCGAGACGGCCCAGTTCCACCAGCACCTCACCGAGCGGCGCCTCGATTCCGCCGCCGCGGATCGCGCCGCGGATCTGCGCCTCGGTCACCAGCTTCAGTTCGATGAGCACCGACGACAACGTGCGCGAGGCCTCGACCTTCTTGTGGATGCGCGAGGCCATCGCCAGCTGCGCCGCGGTGAGGACGCCGGTGTCGACCAGCACGCCCGCAACCCGCAGGCCCACGGCCGGGGCGGCCGGGCGGTCCACGGCCGCGGCGGGCCGTGGCGGGTGCCAGGGCACGTCGGTCGGAGCGGTCGACAGAGGGTGGCTCATGGGGCTGGCTGGTCCAGACCCAGAATCGGCGCGGCAGGGCTGAGCTTGAACGGCGAGCGTGTTACCGGGGCTCGTCGCCGGGCACGATCCGGCCACCGGTGAGGAAGCGGCGATAGTGCTGGTATTCGGTGGTCACCCGCATGCGCGGCGTGCCGGCGCCCTGGGTGATGCGCAGGGAGCTGGACGACACCGGCAGCACCAGCGTCTCTTCCGGATTGTCGAAGCGCATCCGCTTGAAGCGATACGAGGTGTCGAAGCGCTCGACCGTCATCGTCGGACTGGCGCCGGGGCGCCGCTGCAGGATGCGCGGCATCGGCGCGTTCGCCTGGCCGCTGAGACGCTGATCGAGCCGCAGCACGTCGTGCGATTCGGCGTCCAGCCAGATCCGGCCGCGGATGCCGCCCTTGAGCGTGTAGGTGAGGCAGTCTTGGTCGTCGTCCTGCACGGTCACTTCGAGCGACAGCTTCTCCTTGTCGCGAAAGTCGAGCAGGACGGCCCGGCGCCCGTCGATGGTGGCCGCGCCGGCGTGCGACCAGGTGTAGTCGTCGCGTTCGCCCTCCAGCAGCATCGAGAGCACCTGTGGCTCGGTGTCGTGCCGCTCCGGCGTCGTGCAGTTGTTGCGGTCGTTCTCGCGCGGCGCGTGGCCGTTGACCTTCATCACCCGGCGCATGGCCCGTGCCTCGGAGGCGCCGCCCTCGCCTTGGGGATCCCACGACACCCGCAGTTCCGATTCGACGGTGCGGCCGAAGCCATCGCTCGAGAATCCGTAGCTGAGGGGCTGCACGTGGATGCGTTCGCTGCAGACGAGGCTCTGCGCGCGCAGAAAGAAATCTTCGACGCGCGCCGTCGCGCGCGCCAGCGTGCCGGCGACGTCAGAGACCGGGGCGGCGACCTTCTGATCCGCGCGCGGCGCGGCGCTGCCGCCGATGACGAGGATCGTCATCGCGCTCATCACCGGAGCCGACAAGCGGCGAATCATGCCCGACATGACGCGTGTGACCGCAAATTATAGCGGCAGGCACGTGCCGTGTGTCACCATGTTCGAGCCCGCCTCGATGTCTGTTCCGCCCGCCGTCTCCGACTCGACCATGACCCCCGCCGCCACCCCCCTCGCGGAGGTGCTGGAGCGCACCTGGGGCTACACCTCGTTCCGCCCCCTCCAGCGTGAGGCGATGGAGGCCATCCTGGCCCGTCGCGACTCGCTGGTCGTGATGCCGACCGGCGCCGGCAAGTCCATCTGCTTCCAGGCGCCGGCGCTGGTGGCCGAGGGGCTCGCACTGGTCGTGTCGCCGCTCATCTCGCTCATGAAAGACCAGGTGGACACCCTGGTCGGCAACGGCGTGGCCGCCGCCTGCTACAACAGCGCGCTGTCATCCGAGCAGAAGTCGCGCGTGATGGACGACCTGCGCGAGGGGCGGATCAAACTGCTCTACGTGTCGCCGGAGCGCCTCGTGGGCGACGGCGCCGAAGGTTTCCTGCGTCGGGTGGCGGCCGGCGCCGCCCGGGTCGGCTTCATCGCCGTCGACGAAGCGCACTGCATCAGCCAGTGGGGGCACGACTTCCGGCCGGAATACCGCCAGCTGGCCCGGCTGCGCGAGTTCTTCCCGGGTGTCAGCCTGCACGCCTTCACGGCCACCGCCACCTCGCGCGTGCGCAGGGACATCACCGAGCAGCTCGCCCTCCAGTCGCCGCTCGAGCTGGTCGGCTCGTTCGACCGGCCCAATCTGACTTACCGGGTGCTGCCGCGGGCCTCGCTCAAGACCCAGATCCTCGACGTGCTGCGCCGCCATGGCGGCGAAGCCGGCATCGTATACTGCTCGTCGCGTAAGGACGTCGATCAGCTCGCCGCGTGGATGCAGGGCCAGGGCCTGCGGGCCGTGCCGTACCACGCCGGCCTGTCGGACGAAGAGCGCCATCGCCACCAGGACGCCTTCCTCGACGAACATGCCGATGTCGTCGTGGCCACCGTCGCCTTCGGCATGGGCATCGACCGCTCGGACGTGCGCTACGTCATCCACGCCGGGGCGCCGCAATCGCTCGAGCACTATCAGCAGGAATCCGGCCGCGCCGGCCGCGATGGCCTGGAAGCCGAATGCGTGCTCATCGTCTCGGGGGCCGACTTCCTGAAGTGGCGCCAGATGCTCGAACGCAGCGGCGAGCTGAACGATCAGAAGCGCCAGTTGCTGCGCGACATCGAGCGCTACGCCTCGGGCGTCGGCTGCCGCCACAAACATCTGCTCGCCCATTTCGCCGAGCGCTACCCGAAGGACGACTGCGGCGCCTGCGACTTCTGTCTGGGCGAGCTGGAGGCGGTGGCGGACCCGGTGACGCTGGCGCGCAAGATCCTGTCGTGCGTGGCGCGGGTCGGCCAGCGCTTCGGCGCCGCCCACCTCACCAACGTGCTGCGCGGATCGGCCACCGATCAGGTGACCGCGCGCGGGCACGCCGTTCTCACCACCTTCGGGCTGCTCGCCGACCACTCGCAGGATGACATCCGCGGCTACATCGACCAGTTGCTGGGGCGCGGGTTCCTGCGCCAGACCGACGATCAATATCCCGTGCTGGCACTGACCGATGAGGGCGTGGCGCTGCTCAAGGACGCCGGCGCGTCACCGGACCTGACGCTCGCCAGGCAGCGGCGTCCGGACCCGGCGCGCGGTCCACGGCGGTCGAAGGCCGAGACGGAAGGCTGGGAAGGCGTGGACCGCGAACTGTTCGAGCGACTGCGGGCCCTGCGGCTCACCGTGGCCCGCGGCCGCGGCGTGCCGCCGTACGTCATCTTCCACGACACGACGCTGCGCGAACTGGCGCGCACCAAGCCGACCACCATCGACCAGCTGCGGCATGTCTACGGCGTCGGCGCGAAGAAGGCAGAGGACCTCGGCGCGGCTGTGCTCGAGGTGCTGCGCGGCGCGTAGGACTGCGCTCAGCGGCCGGGCGGTTTGCCGGTGGCCGTGTCCATGAGGCTGAACGGCAGCATGCCCACGTTCAGGAACGGGTTGAGCTGCGCGCCGGCCTTGGTGAGCACGCCGGCGATGGCCTCGTGGCCGCCTTGTGAGGCCCAGTCGGCCGCGCTGGCCCCGTTGGCGTCTTTCAGGTTCGGCGTGGCCCCCTTCTCCAGCAGCAGCCGCACCACCGCGTCGTGCCCGCCATAGGCGGCGAACATGAGCGGCGTCAGGCGCAGCTGCGCGTGGGCGCCGTTCACGTCGGCTCCGCCGGCGACCAGCGAGGTGACGGTGGCGGTGTCACCGCGGGCGGCCCCACGCATGAGCGCCGTCAGGCCATCGGCATCCGCCGCCGGCGCCTGCCACGTCAAGACCGCCACGCACAGGGCGAGAACCACCGACACCTCCGCCGCCATGCTACACCCGCCGCCCTGGTGGATGCCGCGTCATCGGCGCTCAGCGTGCGGTAAGATCGGGCCGTGGTTCGCCAGTATCTGCAACTCGGATCGCGCACGCTCGCGTATCTCGACAACGACCCTGAGGCCACCGGCAAGCCGGTGCTCGTGCTCGTGCATGCCTTCCCCCTGGGATCGCAGATGTGGGAGCCGCAGTTTCGCGGCGCCTTCCACGGCTGGCGCATCCTGGCACCCGACCTGCGCGGCTTCGGCGGCTCCACCGACGAACGCGCGGAGGAGGTCGACCCGACCATCGACGACTACGCCGATGACGTCGCGGGGCTCATCCGCGAGGTCGCCGGCGGACCGGTGGTGCTCGGCGGGCTGTCGCTCGGCGGCTACACGGCGTTTGCGGTGATGCGCCGCGCGCCCGGCCTCGTGCGCGCGCTCATCCTGGCGGATACCCGCGCCACCGGCGATTCGCTCGAAGGCCGCGCCGCCCGCAAGGCGATGCTGACCGTGCTCGAGCACGACGGACCGCAGGGCGTCGCCCGCGACATGATGCCGAAACTGCTCGGCGCCACCACCCGCGACACCAATCCCGACGCCGAGGACACGGTGCGCCTGCTCATCAAGCGCCAGTCGCCGGCCGCCATCCGCGACGCCATCGTGCGCATGATGGAACGGCCCGATTCGACGCCGCTGCTGGCGTCGATCACCGTGCCCACGCTGGTCGTCGTCGGCGACGAAGACGTGCTCACGCCGCCGGCCGATGCCGAAGCGATGGTGGCCGCCCTGCCCAACGCCTCGCTGGTGCGGATTGTCGGCGCCGGGCATCTGGTGAGCCTCGAACAGGGCCAGGCCTTCGAAGCCAGCGTGGACGACTTCCTGTCGTCGCTGCCGCCGGCCTAGCCGCCCATGGATCTCGGTCTCGCCGGCAAGGTGGCCATCATCACCGGGTCGAGCCGCGGGCTCGGCCTGGCCAGCGCGCGGGCGCTGGTGGCCGAAGGCTGCCACGTGTGCATCTCGGGCCGCGGTGAAGAGGCGCTCTCGGAAGCGGCGCTGGCACTCGCCGCCGCGGCGGCCGCCCCGGCTGAAGTGCTCGCGGTGCGAGCGGATCTTGCGACCGAGCAAGGCATCCGCGAGGTCGTCGATGCCACCGTCGCCCGCTTCGGCGGCGTGGACGTGCTGGTCAACAGCGTCGCCCTCGCCCGTGGTGGCGACATCGTCAACACCACCGATGCCGACTGGCAGGAAGCCTTCGACCAGACGCTCTTTCCGGCCATTCGCGCCACCCGCCTCGTGGTGCCGTCGATGCGTCGGCGCGGCGGCGGCGCTGTCGTCATCATCTCGTCGATCTTCGGACGCGAGGCCGGTGGTCGCATGACCTACAACGCCGTGAAGGCGGCCGAGATCAGCCTCGGCAAGTCGCTGGCGCAGCAGCTGGCGAAAGACAACATCCGCGTCAACAGCGTGTCGCCGGGCTCGATCTCGTTTCCGGGCGGCTCGTGGTTCAAGCGCCAGCAAACCGACCCCGAGGGCCTCGCGAAGTTCATCGCGGCCGAACTCCCGTTCGGCCGTTTCGGCCGCGCCGACGAAGTGGGCGAGGTCGTGGCGTTCCTTGCCTCGGCGCGGGCGAGCTGGGTGAGCGGCACGTCGGTGGTCGTCGACGGCTGCCAGAGCCGTTCGTTCTAGCGCCGGCCCACGAACCGGCCGGCCGAGGGCCGGCATCCAACTAGAATCACAGCGATGGCAACGAGCGCGCCGGAGGTCGGTTCCCAGCTGCTGCACTACCGCGTGCTCGGCCGGCTGGGCGCGGGCGGCATGGGCGAGGTGTTCCTCGCCGAAGACACCCGGCTCGGCCGTCAGGTGGCGCTGAAGTTCCTGACCGCGGCCGACGGCGCCGATCCTGAGGCCCGCGAACGGCTGGTGCGCGAAGCACAGGCGGCGTCGGTGCTGCGCTCGCCGCACGTCGCCGTTACCTACGATCTGGTCGAACACGGCGAGTCTATCTTCATCGCCATGGAATACGTCGAGGGCGAGCTGCTCTCGACGCGTATCGGGCGCGGCGTGCTCGACGTCTCCGAGGCGCTCGAGATCGCGATGCAGGTGGCCGATGCGCTCGACGACGCGCACTCGCGCGGCATCGTCCACCGCGACATCAAGAGCGCCAACATCATGCTCACGGCGCGGCAGCTCGTGAAGGTGCTCGACTTCGGCCTCGCGAAGTTCGTGCGCCGCGGCGGCGCCGAGGCGGCACACACGATGGGCGTGACCTCACCGGGCATGGTGCTCGGCACGCTGCACTACATGGCGCCCGAGCAACTGCGCGGCGCCGACATCGATCACCGCGTCGATCTGTTCGCCGTGGGAGCCGTGCTCTACGAGATGCTGGCCGGGCGGCCGCCGTTTGCAGCGCCGACGATGGCCGAGACGGCCGAGCGCATTCTCACGCAGGAACCGGAGGCGCTGGCCCGTTTCAACTACGCGGTGCCGGCCGACGTCGATGCGGTGGTGCGCAAGACGCTCGAGAAAGATCCGGCCTTTCGCTACCAGTCGGCCCGCGAGCTGTATCTCGACCTGCACCACGCGCGCGAGCGGATCGCCCGCGATCGCACGCTCGGTACCCGCCAGACGTGGCGCCCTGGCATGCACCTGCCGCCGGTGGGCTTCGGCCAGGCGGCCCCGGCCCCGGCGCGCCCGCAGGGCCGCAGCGTGGCGGTGCTGGCGTTCGCCAATCTGACCGGCAATGCCGCCGATGACTGGCTGGGGCAGGGCATGGCCGAGTCGCTCACCGCCGACTTCGGCAAGGTGCGCGGCCTGCGCAGCATCTCGCGCGAGCAAATCTTCGACGTGCAGCGCAGCGGCGGCGCCACCTCGGGCCGCATGGAAGACGAGCGGCAGTCGATCGAACTGGGCCGGCGGCTGGGCGCGACGTGGGTGGTGGCCGGCGCCGTGCAGCGCGTGGGCGAGCGCGTGCGCGTGACGGCACAGACCATCGCCGTGGACGAAGGGCGCACCGTGTCGTCCACCAAACTCGACGGCTCGCTCGGCGACGTCTTCGACCTCCAGGACCGGCTCGTGGAAGAGCTCGTGCGCCAGGGGCTGCAGCGCGAACTTCAACAGAGCGAGAAGCGCGCCATCGGCGGTGATGCCCACGATCCCGAGGCCTACGAGGCCTACTTGCGCGCGATGCTCAACCTGCGCCTGGCGACCGAAGCATCGGTGCAGCGCGCCATCACGCTCTTCGAGCAGGCGCTGGTCATCGAGCCCGACTACGTGGACGCGCTGGTGGCGCTCGGCAATGCCCTGCAGATGCGGGGCGCCTTCCTGTCGCAGCCCGAGGCCCTCGCCCGGAGCCGCGAGCTGCTCGAGCGCGCCATCGCCCTGGCGCCCGATCGCGCCGAAGGTCACGTGCGGCTCGGACAAGTGCTGGCCATGACGGGCGAGACCGACGCGGCGGAGGAGGCCATCCGCCGCGGGCTCGCCCTCGACGGCGACAGCTCGCTCGGCCACAGCCAGCTGGCGCGCCTGCTGTGGCTCGGCCGCGCCCACATCGACGACGCCATCGCCCACTTCACGCGCGCCGCGACCCTGGCGCCGCAGGCCGGCTACACCTACCTGCAACTGGCCCTGCTGCAGGCGCTCAGTGGTGACCTGACCGCGGCCGAACGCTCGGCCCAGGCGGCCGTGGACCTGCAGGAGAAGGCGATGTCGGGCACCCAGGGGCTCATCGTGGTGGGCGCCCACACGCGCCTCGGCTACGTGCACTATCTGGCCGGCCGCTACGACGACGCGATCCGCGAGTACCGCCGGGAGCTGAACTTCCTCGTGCACTCCGATCACGCCCTGCGCGAGCGGTCGCTCATCGAAGTGCGCCAGAAGCTCGCCGCTGCCTACGCGCGTAGCGGTGACGCTGTGGCGGCCGGCGAGTTCGCGTCGCAGGCGCGCGACGGCTTCGAACGGCGCCTGGCGGCGGGCGGCGACGATCCGTTCACCCGCTACTACGCCGCGGCCCTCGCCGCGCAGCAGGGCGACGTGGACAGCGTGGTCGCGCATCTGGCGCGTCCGCTGGCCGAACTCGGGCCCTTCACCCGCTGGCGCCTGCAGCGCGACCCTGACTTCGCGGCCGTGCTCGCCGATCCGCGTCTCGCGGCGGTGGTCACGCCGGCGGCGGCCTGACGGATGGCCGACGACACGCACACGGGCTCGCCGGCGCTGGCGATCGGTGAAGGCCTCGCCCGGCTCATCGCCTTCGGCACCACCGTCTACCTGGCGCGCACACTGGGCCCGGAGATCTACGGCGTGGTCGCGGTGGCGGCCGGCGTGATGCTGTATCTCACGCAGATTGCGGATTCCGGGGTGGAACTCGCCGGCATGACCGACGCGGCGGCTGGCCCCGAGCGCGCCACCGCGGTCGCCTCCGGCGCCCTGGCGATGCGCCTCACCACCGTAGCGGCCGTGTTGCTCGTGGTGTGGCCGGTGGGCTGGTGGATGATGGCGCAGCCGGATGGCCGCGTGCTCGCCCTCTACGCCCTCGGCCTGCCGCTGACGGCCGTCAGCGTGCGCTGGATCTACCTGGGGCTCCAGCGGCCGTCGCCGGTCGCGGTGTCGCGCATCGTGGCGGATGTCGTGACCGGCGTCGTCACGTTCGCGCTGGTTCGTTCGATGTCGGATTTGTACTGGGTGCCGATCGCGACCATCGTCGGCAGTCTGGTCGGGGCGGCGCTGCTGCTGCAGGGCCTCCCGGGGCTTGGCGTGCGGCTCTTCGCCCCGAGTGACCGTCCAGGCGTGGCGTCGATGCTCGCGCGGGGGCGCCGCCTGGTACTCTTCACGCTGCTCGGCCTGGTGCTCTACAACGTCGACCTGCTGATCCTGCGCTATCTGCGGGGTGAGGCGGATGCCGGGCGCTACGCCGCAGCCTACGTGCTCATCTCGTTCTGCGCGAATCTGATAGTCGCGTATTCGCATACCGTGTTGCCGTCGATGGCGCGCGAGCCGACGCCGACGGCCGCGACCGGAGCCACATACCGCTCGGCGCTGGTCGTCGCGTGGCTGGTGACGATGCCGGTAGCGGTTGGCGGCGCGCTGCTGGCGCCGCTGCTCATCGAGCTGCTCTTCGGCCGCGCCTACAGCGACGGCGCCACGGCGCTGCAGGTGCTCGTGCTGTCGGTACCGGTGGCGGCGCTGCGCGAGATGTCGGTGGCGGCCCTCATCGCGCGGCACCGCGAGACAGCGCTGCTGCGCGTGAACATCGTGGCCGCGGTGGTCAACGTGTCGCTCAACCTCGCACTCATCCCGACGTTCGGGCTCGCGGGCGCCGCGTGGGCCACGGTGCTGAGCGAGGTGGTGCGCCTTGGCGTGGCCGTGGTGGCCGCACGCGAAGCGATTCCGGGCTCGCTGCCGCTGGCCGGGTTCGGCCGTGTGCTCGCTGCCGGGCTCGGCATGGGCCTGGCGGTGGTGGCCTCGGGCACCAGCGAATCGCTGGTGGCCATCGTCGTGGGCGGCGTGGCCTATCCGCTGCTGCTGGTGCTGTTCCGGGCGGTGTCGTTCGGCAGACCGGGCGGCATGCGAGTGCACGGGTGATGGCCATGCGGCAACGATTCCTCGGTGCGCTGCTGGCGACGATCGCGTGGGTCGCGGCGGTACCGGTATCGGCGGCCTTCAATGCCGACGCGCTCGATGCCGCGGCGCGGACCCTGCCGAAGCTCCACAGCCTGCTCGTGAGCCATCGCGGCACCGTCGTCTTCGAGCGCTACTACAACGGCGCGCGCGCCACCCGTCCGGCCAACGTGAAGTCGGCGTCGAAGAGTGTGGTCTCGGCACTGGTCGGCATCGCCATCGAGCGCGGACTGATCCCCGGCGTCCGCACGCCGATTGCGTCGTATTTCCCTGCGCTGGCGAACGATCCGGCGAAGACGGCCATCACGATCGAAGACCTGCTGACGATGCGGCCCGGCCTCGAGAGCACCAGCGGCCGCCAGTACGGCGCCTGGGTCACCAGCCGCAACTGGGTGGACTACGCGCTGGCGCGGCCGATGGTCGCCGCGCCCGGCGCCGCGATGGACTACAGCACCGGCAACACCCACCTGCTGTCGGCGATTCTCACCAAGGCCACGAAACAGAGCACACGGGCGTTTGCCAACGAGGCGCTGGGCCGGCCGCTGGGGTTCACGCTGCCGCCGTGGCCCACCGACCCGCAGGGCATCTATTTCGGCGGCAACGACATGCTGATGACGCCGCGCCAGCTCCTCGCGTTCGGCGAGCTGTACCTGCGCGGGGGACGGGCGGGCGGTGCCCAGGTGGTCCCGGCCGCCTGGGTGACCAAGTCGTGCGAGGGGCGTCCGCGGGACCTGCCGCCCTGGGCGCGCGGCCTGGGGCCCGGCGGCATCCCGGATCCGCTGCGCGATCGCGCTTACGGTTACGCCTGGTGGGTGCATCACCTCGGCGGCCACGACACGTGCTTTGCGTGGGGCTACGGCGGCCAGTACCTGTTCGTCGTGCCGGACCTGCAGCTGGTCGTCGCGACCACCGCGTCGCCGAACGTGAGCGAAGAACGTCGCGATCACCGGCGCCAGGTGGTGGAGATGCTGACGCGGCTGGTGGTCGAACCGCTGGCGCAGTAGCGGCGCCGTCCGCTCCGGCGGCTGTCAGATCGCCGGAGACGGGGCGTAGCGCCCGTAGGCCACGATGGCCACCAGTAACGCCATCACGACGGCCCAGACCAGTGGGTTGGTCGCGGCGATGGTCAGCGAATAGCTGGCGTAGAAGGCGGCGAGGGCGAGCGTCTCCACCGTCAGCACGGCCGCGGCCAGCGCCGTCAGGTGCGGCATCCACCCCGTGGCCCCGGGAACCACCAGCAGGATTCCGCACAGCATCTCGACCACGCCGAGCGCGCGCCAGCCGCCACGCGGCAGCGCGGTCATCGCGCCTGCCAGTTCGAAGCGCACTGGCCGCACGTGCGGTCGGTGGCCTACCGCATGCTCGGATCGATCAGTGAAGCGGAGGACGCCGTCCAGGAATGCTGGCTCCGGCTGCGCCGCGCCGACGCTGCGCCCATCGACAACCTGCGGGGGTGGCTGACCACGGTGGTCGCCCGCCTGTGTCTTGACGCTCTGCGTGCGCGGGCCGCCCGCCGCGAGGACGCGCTCGACACTCACATCCCCGACCCGATCGTTCATGCCATCGGCCACCGTCCGCCGGGGGTCGAGGGAGACGCCATCCGCGCCGAGGCAGTGAGCCTCGCGGTGCAGGTCGTGCTCGACGCCCTGGAGCCGGCCGAACGCCTGGCACTCGTGCTCCACGATGTGTGTGGCATGAGCTTTCAGGAGATCGCGCCGGTCGTGGAGCGTTCCGTGGAGGCGACGCGTCAGCTGGCGAGCCGCGCGCGCCGCCGGGTCCAGGGCCAGTCCCCACGGCCGGTCGCGCAGTTGAAGGGACAGCGGCACGTCGTCGACACGTTCCTCGCGGCCGTTCAGGCCGGCGACCTCGATGCCCTGGTGGCGGTGCTGGATCCGGCGGTCGTGCTTCGTGCTGATGGCGGCCCCGCCAGGGGCATGTCGCGGCTGGTGCGAGGCGCTGACGCGGTCGTCGCCCAGGCTTCGGCCTTTTCGAAGCTCGGGCTGGTGAGCCAGGTGGTGCTGGTGAATGGCGACATCGGTGTCATCTCGCACCTGCCGAACGGGCCCCTCCTGTCGGTCATCGCGTTCGCCGTTGCCGCAGGCAAGGGCCTCGAGATGAACATCCTCGCGGGCCCGGAGCGCCTCGCCCGGCTGGATCTGTCGGCCCTCGCGTCCTGAGGGGATCTCGAGCTGTGCCAGACTGGCGCATGCAGGTCACCCTTCAGCGACTGCTTGCGGCGTGCGCACTCGTCGTCGGCCTCACGACCGGCGCGGTTGAAGCGCAATCCCCGGCCACCGAGGCGCGCCCCCCCGAGCGCTTCCGCGTGCGGCTCGACACCACGCGTGGCGCCATCGTGCTCGACTGTACCCGCGCGTGGGCGCCGCTCGGCGTCGATCGCTTCTACTCGCTCGTGACGTCGGGCTACTACGACGACAACGCGCTCTTCCGCGTCGTCCGTGGCAAGTGGGCGCAGTTCGGCATCAGTGGCGTGCCCGCCACGGCTCAGCCCTGGCGCACGCGCCCGCTGCCCGACGATCCATTCGTCGGGCAGAAGAACGTGAAGGGGACGGTGGCATTCGCCTTCGCCCAGCCGCACGGGCGCACCACCCAGGTCTTCTTCAACCTCGTGGACAACAGCGCCGCGCACGACCAGGAGCCGTTCGTGGTTTTCGGCCGCGTGGTCGAAGGTCTCGACGTGATGGACGCGCTGCACGACGGCTACGGCGAAACCGCCCTGGGAGGCATCCGCGCCGGCACGCAGGAACCGCTCTTCACGCAGGGGAACGCCTACCTGCGGAAGAACTTCCCGATGCTCGACTACATCCGCAAGGCGACGGTGGAGTAGGTCCGGACTCGAGGCCTCCGGTCGCGGCTTCGACACGACAGGCTTGCGCGCGGCGGGGGCAGGCCGTGGCGGTCCGGCCCTCCTCGCCCCACGACGTGAAGTCCGCGTCGCGGGGACACCGATCAGGCCGACCAACGATTTCGGGGGCGAGTGTCGGCCGGAAGCGTGGGGCTCCGGGTTCGGGCTGTCGATAGACATCCGCGCTGCCATCGAACACCCCAAGCGGACTTCAGGCGGACTGCAGGCCCCGTACACGGGAGGGCGGGCTCCTCTACACTTCGCGACTTACGCGGAGTAATCCCGCGGGGGGTTGGGCAGCCCGAGCCGCTAAGACGCATCTTCGTGCTCTCGCGAGCCCGAAGCCGAGCAGCGGTTGTCCAGGCCCCCGGACTTGTCGGCAGATGCAGTACAAAGTCTCGTTCTGGATGGATCTGCTGGGATTCGGGCTGGTGACGGGGCTGGAGTTTGCGACGATTGCGATTTTGTACGGGCGCTTCCAGTCGATCGGCGGCTGGAGCATCGCCGAGGTGGCGCTGCTGTACGGTATGGTCGCGGTCGCCTTCAGCCTGGCCGAGATGTTCAGTCGCGGCTTCGACTCGCCGTTCGAGCGAATGATGCAGCAGGGCACCTTCGATACGATTCTGATCCGGCCGCTCAGCAGCTTCTTCATGGTGCTGGCATCGGAATTCCAGCTGATGCGGCTGGGCCGTACGGCGCAAGGGCTGCTGGTGCTCGGCTACGCGCTGGCGGTGCTGCCAATCGCTTGGACGCCGGCCAAACTGCTGCTGCTGCCGCTGAC
>JANNIB010000247.1:0-2751 GCA_031404695.1 Acidobacteriota bacterium | reverse complement strand
CGGCCGTAGAACCAGTAGATGATCATCCCCAGATCCAGCCACACCAGGAACCGCACCCAGGTGAGAATCGGCAGGTTCAGCATCAGGTAGACGCAGAAGACGATGCCGAGCACCGGGAACACCGGGCCGAACGGCACGCGGAACGGGCGATGCACTTCAGGACGGGTGACGCGCAGGATCAACACCGCGCCGCAGACGATGGCAAACGCGAACAGCGTGCCGATCGAGGTCATTTCGCCGACGGTCTGAATCTGTGTCAGCCCGGCGACGATGGCGACGACGACGCAGGTGATGATGGTGGTGATGTAGGGGGTGCCGTAGCGCGGATGGACCTTGCTGATGCCCTGCGGCAGCAGGCCGTCGCGGCTCATCGCGAAGAAGATGCGCGGCTGGCTCATGAGCATCACGAGCAGGACCGACGTGATGCCGGCGACGGCTCCCGCGGAGACGAGGTAGGAGGCCCAGTCCTGTCCGATGAGGCTGAGCGCGAAGGCGACCGGGGCGTTGAGGAACTGCTGGTCGGCCTTGTAGTCGACCACCGGCACGATGCCGGTGAGCACGGCGGCCACCGCCAGATACAGGATGGTGCAGACGACCAGCGACGCGATGATGCCGATCGGCAGGTCGCGCTGCGGGTTCTTCGCTTCTTCCGCGGTCGTCGAGACGGCGTCGAAGCCGATGTAGGCGAAGAAGACGACGCCGGCGGCGCCCATCACGCCCGACCAGCCGTAGGGCGTGAACGGATCCCAGTTCTCGGGCTTCACATAGACGGCGCCGGCGCCGATGAAGAACAGCACCGCGGCCAGCTTGATGCCGACCATGATGGCGTTGAAGCGCGCGCTCTCGCGGATGCCGACGATCAGCAGATACATGATGCACAGCACGATGATCACGGCCGGCAGATTGATGATCGCTCCGGGCGAATTGACGCTCGGCGCCGCCGCCATCCACGTCGGCAGGATGATGCCGACGCCGGAGAGCAGCCGCTGCATGTAGCCGCTCCAGCCGATGGCGACGGTCATCGAGCCGACCGCGTACTCGAGGATCAGGTCCCAGCCGATGATCCAGGCGAAGAGCTCACCCATCGTGGCGTAGGCGTAGGTATAGGCGCTGCCGGCGATCGGAATCATCGACGCGAACTCGGCGTAGCAGAGCGCGGCGAAGCCGCAGGCGAGACCGGCGACCAGATACGACATCATGATGGCGGGGCCGGCCTGGTTGGCGGCCGCGGTTCCGGTCAGGACGAAGATGCCGGTGCCGATGATCGCGCCGATGCCGAGCAGCGTCAGGTCCCAGGCGGTCAGGCTGCGCCGCAGGGCCTTGCTGCCGTGCTCGACGTCACCGACGAGTTGCTCGATCGACTTCGTCTTGAGCAGGTTCGAATCCATTCCGCCTCCATATGAGCTGCCGACCCCGGCGCTGGCACCGGATCGAGCCCAAAGTCCGGGAATTATACAGGGTCGTCCCCGAGCGCCCACAGAAACCGGCGGCAGCGGGCCTCCGGATCGTCGGTGCCGCGGACGAGGTCGCTGATGACGGCCACGGCGGTGGCCCCGGCCGCGGTCACCGCCCGAGCGGTCTCGATCGTGATGCCGCCGATGGCGACCAGCGGCCGCCCGGCGGCGGCGGCGCGGGCAGCCGCGGCGCGGATGCCGTCGAGCCCCACGACCGGATCGGGGTCGGCCTTGGTGGCGGTGGCGAAGACCGGACCATAGGCGACGTAGGTGACCGCGTCTGCGAGCGCGGCCTCGAGTTGCGCCGGTGTGTGCGTCGAGCGGCCGATAACGGCGTCGGGCCCCAGCAGGCGCCTGGCGTCCGCCACCGGCAGGTCCGTCTGCCCCAGGTGCACGCCCAGACCGGCCGTGCGCGCGACATCCACACGGTCGTTCACGATGAGGGTCGCACCAGCCGCCGCGGCCATCGGCGCCACCCGCAGCACCAGGTCGAGGAAGGCGCCGGCGCCGAGCTGTTTGGCGCGGATCTGCAGGAGCCTGGCGCCGCCACGCAGCAACGCGGCCGCAACGGCCTCGGGTGTCCGGCCGGCGGCCAGACACACATCGACGTCCACGATCGCGTACAGCGGCGACATGCCGCGGGCTAGGCGGACTCGGCCAGCCGTGACGGTCTGGCGGGCGGCATGAAGCGCTCCATGAAGTGGGTGCTCATGCGGCCGGCGACGAAGTCGGGGTCGTTCAGGATCTTCAGGTGCAGCGGAATGCTGGTCTTGATGCCTTCGATGACGGTCATGCCGAGCACGCGTTTCATGCGCGCGATCGATTCGGCGCGGTCGCGCCCGTGCACGATCACCTTCGCAATCATCGAGTCGTAGTACGGCGTGATGGTGCACTCGGAGTGCGCCGCCGTGTCGACGCGCACACCCGGACCGCCGGGAATCGAGAACGCGTGGATGACGCCCGGCGACGGCACGAAGGTCTCCGGGTCTTCGGCATTGACCCGGCATTCGAGCGAGTGTCCGGTAAACGTCACGTCGCTCTGGCGCACCGACAGGCGTTCGCCGGCGGCGATGCGGATCTGCTCTTTCACGATGTCCAGGCCGGTCACGAACTCGGTCACCGGATGCTCGACCTGGACGCGCGTGTTCACTTCCATGAAGTAGAAGTGGCCCTTGTCGTCCATCACCGCGCCGAGGTCGAGGCCTTCGTGGCCCGCTTGAAGAAGACCGAGGCGGCCGAGCGGACCGGGGAGGGGGCACCGAAGGAGGGCGTCTTCACCGGCGCGCACGCCGTCAAC
>JANNIB010000246.1:0-8077 GCA_031404695.1 Acidobacteriota bacterium | reverse complement strand
ACATACAGGGTCTCGAAGCAGGGGCGGGCGGCCATGAAGCGCTCCACCTGCGCCAGGTGCGACTGGAAGACCTCGCGCGAGCGGGTGGCGTCGTTGGCGGCACCCGGTGCCTCGCCGGCCTCCCCACGACGGGCCAGCATCTGCTGCTGCGAGGCCAGCACCTCGTCGAGGTCGCGCTGCATGAAGATGACGCGGTAGTTGAAGTCCTCGGGCAGCCACGTGAGCAGGAACGAGATGATCTTCACGGCCTTGCCGCGCGCCTCCGGCAGCCACGGCACGTCGCCTCGTGTGGCTTCGAGGTCCTTGACGGGCTCGAACTCGAAATAGCCCTTCGGGTTGCTCACATCCGCCGCGCGGAGGCCGTCTTCGAGCGGGGCGACGCCGCCGGCCTCGAGCATCCGCATCATCATCGAGGTCCCCGACCGCGGCAGACCCGAGACCACCACGATCGGCGCGCCGTAGCGCAGGCGCCGCGTCCACCGGCCGATCACCGACGCCCCGTTCGGCCCGCCGGCCCCACCGTGCCGCACAGTACAATAACGGTCGATCCCTTGCAGATCCCGATGCGTTCCGGCATGGCCAGATTTGTACCACACCCCCGCGTCACGCTTGCCGTGGCAGCGACCGCACTCGTCGCCCCGGTGGCGGCCGATGCCTACATCGGGCCGGGCGCGGGCTTTGCCGTGATGTCGTCGTTCCTCGTGATCTTCGTCACGATGATCGTCGTGCTCGCCTCGATCCTTGCCTGGCCCTTTCGCGCCCTGTGGCGGCTCGTGCGCCGGACCGGCCCGCCGCAGGCTGCGATCGGGCGTTTCATCGTGCTCGGTTTCGACGGCCAGGATCCCGGCCTGACCGACCAGTACCTGAAGCAGGGACTGCTCCCCAACTTCGCGAAGCTCCAGGCCCAGGGCAGCTACCGCCGCCTGCAGACGACCTACCCGGCGCTGTCGCCGGTGGCGTGGTCGTCGTTCAGCACCGGCACCCATCCGGCGCGCCACAACATCTTCGACTTCCTCGATCGCGATCGCCGCACCTATCTGCCGCTGCTGTCGTCGACCCGCATCGGCAAGGTCGAGCGCTTCTTCACCCTCGGCAAGTACCTCATCCCGCGCGAGCGGCCGGCGCTCACCAACCTGCGGCGCTCGAAGCCGTTCTGGACCATCCTCGGCGAACGTCGCATCTGGAGCACGATCCTGCGGGTGCCGATCACGTTCCCGCCGGATCGCTTCTACGGCGCCGAGCTGAGCGCGATGAGCGTGCCGGATCTGCTCGGCACCCAGGGTACGTTCCTGCTCTTCACGACGCGGCCGCCGGCGGCCCGCTTCAAGGAAGGCGGGCAGCGCGTGCACGTGGCGCTGGTCGGCGAGCGCATCGACACCGTTGTCACCGGACCGGAGAACAGCTTCATCGTCGGCCATCCGCCGCTCACCTGTCCGCTCACGGTGGTGCTCAACCGCGCCGCCGCGCGCGCCACCATCACCGTGGGCACCACCACCGTGACGCTCGCGGTGGGCGAACTGAGCGGCTGGCTGCCGCTGCCCTTTCCGGCGGCGCCGGGCGTGACGGTGGCCGGCATCGCCCGCCTGCAGGTGCTCGAACTGGGCGAGCACGTCTCGGTCTACATGTCGCCCATCAACCTCGACCCCGAGGCGCCGGCGATGCCGATCTCGCATCCCGACTACTACGCGGGCTACCTCGCCAAGCGCCACGGCGCCTACGCCACGCTCGGACTCGCCGAAGACACCTGGGCCCTGAACGAAGGCGTCACCGACGACGCCACCTTCCTCAAGCAGGCGCACGACATCGACGACGAGCGGCGCACGATGTTCCTGAGCTCGCTCGAGAAGCTGCGCGCCGGCACGCTGGTCTGCGTGTTCGACGCCACCGACCGCATCCAGCACATGTTCTGGCGCTACATCGATCCGAAACATCCGGCGCACCGGAAGGACGCGCCGGCGGAGCATCGCGACGCCATCAAGGCGCTCTACCAGAAGAACGACGCGCTGGTCGGCGAGGTGCTGCAGACGCTCGGCCCGAAAGACCTGCTGATGGTCATCTCCGATCACGGCTTCAGCTCGTTCCGCCGCGGTGTGAACCTGAACGCGTGGCTGCTCCGCGAAGGCTACCTCACCCTCAAGGACGGCACCGACGGCTCCACCGAGTGGCTGCGTGACGTGGACTGGTCGAAGACCCGCGCCTATTGCCTGGGCCTCTCGGGTCTCTTTCTCAACCTGCGCGGACGCGAGGCCTCGGGCATCGTCGCGCCGGGCGACGAAGCGCGGGCGCTCAAGGCCGAGATCATCGCCAAGCTGAAGGGGCTGCCCGACCAGGCCGGCGGCGACATCGGCGTGCGCGAGGCCTTCGACACGACCGCGCTCTACCAGGGACCGTACTCCGAGAACGCGCCGGATCTCGTCATCGGCTACAACGCCGGCTACCGCACGTCGTGGGACTGCGCCACCGGGATGGTGTCGGGCCCGGTCTTCGAGGACAACACCAAGGCGTGGAGCGGCGACCACTGCATCGACCCGCGCCTGGTGCCCGGGGTGGTCTTCTGCAATCGCCGGATCGACGAGACGCGCGACCTGTCGATCGTGGACATCGCGCCCACGGCCCTGCGCCTCTTCGGCCTGGAACCCCCTTCCCACATGGATGGCCGCCCGTGGGCGGTGGCCTCGTGACCGCGACGCTCGCCGGCTGGCGCCGGCCGGGCGTGCTGCTGTGCGCGCTGGGCGCCCTGGCGCTCGCGCTCGGCTGCGGTGGCCGCACCCACGTGAAGGCTGGCCAGCGGGTCATCGTGCTCGGCATCGATGGCTTCGACCACCAGCTCGCCACCGACCTGCTCTCGGCCGGCCGTCTGCCGAACTTGGCGCGCCTCGCGTCGCAGGGCGGTTTCCGCCCGCTCGCCACCTCGACACCGCCGCTCAGTCCGGTGGCGTGGTCCACCTTCATCACCGGGCTCGATCCGGGCGCGCACGGCATCTTCGACTTCATCCACCGGGAGCCCTCGACGCTCGAGTCGTTCCTGTCGACCTCGCGCACGGTGCCGCCGGGGCGTATGCTCACGCTCGGCTCATGGCAGTTCCCGCTGTCGGCCGGGCGCGTCGAGTTACTGCGCGGCGGCGTGGCCTTCTGGGACGTGCTCGAGCAACACGGCATCGAGACGACGATCGTGCGGATGCCGGCGAACTTCCCGCCCTCGGGCAAGGCGACCCGCGAGTTGAGCGGCATGGGCACGCCCGACATGCTCGGCACCTACGGCATCTTCACGCTGTTCTCGTCGAAACCCGACGTCTTCGAACGGCGCGACGTCGCGGGCGGCGTCATCCAGCCGATCGACGTCATCGACGGCGTGGCGCGCGGCGCCATCGAGGGGCCGTCGAATCCTTACCGCGTCACCCCGACGCCGATGAAGGTCGACTTCGCCGCCCACGTGGACTCGACCGGGCAGGCGGTGCGGATCGTGGTGGGCGACCAGTCGCGCGTGCTGGAGGTCGGCGAGTGGAGCTCGTGGGTGCCGGTGGCGCTGCCGATGCTGCCGCTCTCGACGCTGCCCGGCGAAGTGCGCTTCCTGCTGAAGAGCCTGACGCCGTATTTCGAGCTCTACGTCAGCCCGACGAACTTCGATCCCTACGCGCCGGCGCTGCCCATCTCGACCCCTGAAGACTACGCGGCCGAACTGGCCGACGCCGAAGGCCGCTTCTACACCCAGGGCATGCCCGAAGACACACGCGCCCGCAACGTCGAGGCACTGACCGCCGACGAGCTGCTGGCGCAGGCGCGCATCACCGCCGACGAAAATCGGCGGCAGTTCCGCTACGTGCTCGATCGCTTCACCGACGGCTTGCTTTTCTACTACTTCGGCCACGTCGATCAGGTGTCGCACGTGTCGTGGCGCTCGATGGATCCGGGCCATCCCGCCTACACCGAGGCGGACGCGGCCTACCGTGACGTCATCGCCAACCTCTACGTGGAGATGGATGCGGTAGTCGGTCAGGCGATGGCGAGCCTCGGCCCGAACGATCTGCTGGTTGTGATGTCTGACCACGGCTTCGCGCCGTGGCGCCGCGCCGTGAACGTCAACAGCTGGCTGCGCGACCACGGCTACCTGGCCGTCACGAGCGCGCGCGCCGCCACTTCGCCGGGCCTGGCCGGCGTTGATTGGGCGAAGACCCGCGCCTATGCCGTGGGGCTGAACGGCGTATATCTGAACCTGCAGGGCCGCGAGTCGAAGGGCATCGTCGCGCCCGCGGACGCAACGCGTCTGGCGGCGGAGATCGCGGCCGACATGGAACGCTCGCTCGATCCCGCCACCAACGCGCCCGCGATCACGACGGCCTTCGTCACGGCCTCGGGCTTTGCCGGCCACGACTACCCGGCGCTCGAACCCGACATCGTGGTCGGCTATGCGCGCGGCACGCGCGTGGCGAGCGACTCGGCGCTCGGCATCGTGGCCGCCGACGTCTTCAGCGACAACCGCGAGCCCTGGAGCGGCGATCACAGCATGGATCCCGCGCACGTGCCAGGCGTGCTCTTCTCGAGCCGCCCCCTCAAGGTGCCGGCCGATCGTCTGCAGACGCTCGCCGCGTCGATCCTGGCGGAGTTCGGCATCACCGACTTTCCCGCACGGAGGTCTGCCCAGTGATATTCGGATCGGCCGTCAAGCTCGACAAGGCGCTGATTGCCCGCGTCAAGCGCATCTCCGACCTGGCCGGCTACTCGTCGGTCGAGGAGTTCATCACCCACGCGCTCGAGAAGGAGCTGGCGCAGCTTGAAAGCGCCGACTCCGAAGAAGAGCTGAAGAAGCGCCTCAAGGGCCTGGGCTACCTCTCGTAGGCGATGACGCTGGTCAACGCCTTCCTCGTGCGCGTCGCCGACGCCGTGCTGACGCCGCTGGCCGGCCTGCCGCCGCTGGCAGTGGTCGTCGGCTGTGCGCTCGGCTCGGCGCTGGCGGTGCTCGGGGTCATGCGGCTCACCTCGAACCAGGCAGCACTCGCCGCCGTGAAGCGGCGGATCCACGCGGCCCTTCTCGAGATGCGGCTCTACAACGACGACCTCCGGGCGCTGCTGCGGGCGCAGGGCGAGGTGCTCCGTCACAACCTGTCGTACGTCGGACTGTCGCTGGTGCCGCTCCTCATCACCGCCGTGCCGCTCACCCTCGCCATCGCGCAGCTCCAGGCCTGGTATGGCTACGCCGGTCTTACGCCGGGGGTGCCGATCGTGGTGACGGCCAGCGTCGACGGCCGGATCGCCGGGACGCTGCCCACGCTGGAAGCGTCGGGCGCCGATGTCGTGGGCGTGGCGCGCTATTTCCCGACCCTGGGCGAGGTCACGTGGCAAGTGGTGCCGCGTGCCACCGGCGACGGCCAGCTTCGTCTGGTCACGCCGGGCGGCGCCGTGGTCGAGAAGTCGCTGCAAGTCGCCGCCGCAGGCGTCACCGCGCGCCGGTCGCCCATCCGCGAGCACGCCAACTTTCTCGGGCAGCTCCTCTACCCGTCCGAGCCGCCGATTGACGAGGCGTCCGGCCTGGCGGCGATCCACGTGCCGTATCCGGAGCGGAGCCTGCGAGTGCTCGGCCAGCAGATGTCGTGGCTCTACATCTACCTGCTGGCGACCTTCGCTTTCGTGCTGCTGCTGCGCAAGCCGCTCGGCGTCGTCATCTAGACAATCGGGGCTGGGGACTCGGGGCTGGGGCGTGCCGAGCCGGGCGTTGGTACAATGCCAGGGTGTTCGCTGTTCGCTTTCTGGCGTCCGTCGCCATAGCTGCGCTGCTCGCGTGCCTGGCCGCCCTGCTTCCCGCCTGCAGCCGCGGGCCGAGCACTCCGCCCAACGTGCTCGTCGTCACCCTCGACACGCTGCGCGCCGACCGCGTCGGCGCCTACGGCTACGCTGCTGCGCGCACGCCGGTGCTCGACGGCCTGGCGGCCCGCGGCGCCCGCTTCGCAAACGCCACCACGACGACGCCGCTGACGCTCTCGGCGCATACCAGCCTCTTCACCGGCACCTGGCCCACCACCCCACGGCGTGCGCGACAACACCGGCTTCTACGTGGACGAGGGCGTCACGACGCTGGCCGAAGTGCTGAAGGGCCGCGGCTATCGCACCGGCGGCTTCGTGGGCGCCTTCGTGCTCGACGCGCGCTGGGGCATCGCGCAGGGGTTCGACCACTACTTCGACGAGTTCGACCTCAGCGAAGACGTCGGGCCCGGCCTCGATGCCATCCAGCGCCGTGGCGGCGAGGTCGTGGACCACGCCACGGCGTGGCTGGGCCAGCCGGCCACCGCGCCGTTTTTCGCCTGGGTGCACCTGTACGATCCGCACACACCCTACGATGCGCCGACGGAGTTTGCCAGCCGCTTCCCCGCCACCCGCGACGGCGCCTACGACGCCGAGATTGCCTTTGCCGACAGCCAGGTGGGGCGGCTGCTGGCGGCACTGACCAGCGCGGGTCAACTCGAGAACACGATCGTCGTGGTGCTGGCCGATCACGGCGAGCAGCTCGGCGAGCACCGCGAGCAGTCGCACGGCTTCTTCGTCTACGACGCCTCGGTGCAGGTGCCGCTCATCATGGCCGGCCCGGGCGTGGCGACGCGGGTGGTGCCCGATCAGGTGCGGATCGTGGATGTCATGCCGACGGTGCTCGACCTGGCCGGCATCGACCGGCCCACCGCCGTGCAGGGCGCGTCGTTACGGCCGGCGCTCGAGGGCCAGCGCCAGTCGCTGCTGGCGTTCTCGGAGTCGTGGTATCCGCGCTTCCATTACGGCTGGAGCCAGCTTCAGGCGGTGCGCGACGGCACCCACAAGTTCATCCTCGCCCCGACGCGCGAGCTCTACGACGTGACCGCCGATCCCGGCGAGACGAAGAACCTGGCCGCCACCGATTCACCGCGTGCCGACACGATGGAACGCGCGCTGAGAGCGCTGGTGGCGCAGACCTCGCGCGAGACCACGCCGAAGGCACCCCAGGCCGTGGACGCCGCCACCGAACAGCGGCTGCGCGCGCTCGGCTACGTGGGCGGCGGCAGCGCGAAGAACCTCGAGGAACGGCCACGTCGCGATCCCAAAGACACCATCGCGCTCTACAACCTGCTGCAGCTCGCCGGGTCGGACTCCGAAGCCGGGCGCTACGACGACGCTGTCGCCAAGGTGCGTGAGGCGCTCGCCGCCGACCCCGAGATCATCGAGGCGCACTCGCGCCTGGGCAACATCCAGACCAAGGCCGGCCGGCATACCGAGGCGATTGCCGCCTACCAGCGCGCGCTCGCCCTCGATCCGGAACACCTGCTGTCGACCTACAACCTCGCGCTCGCCTATCGCTCTGCCGGCCGCATCGATGAGGCCATCGTCGGCTTCGAGCGCACGCAGGCGCTCGACCCGCGCAGCGGTCGCGCGCACTTCCAACTGGGCGACATCTACATGCAGCGTGGCCAGCCGGCCAAGGCGCTCGAGGTGCTCACGCAGGGCCTGACGCTCGAGGTCGACCGGGCGCCGTTCCTCGTGAAGGTCGGCGAGGCGCACCTGGAGCTGAAGCAGTTCGAGGCCGCCGAGAAGGTGCTGAAGGAGGCGGTGGCGCTGCGGCCGGATGTGCCGCGTGGCCAGTACAACCTCGCCCTCGTCGCCGAGCAGCGCGGCGACGCCGGCACGGCGCGCGCCGCCTACGAGGCGGAGGCCGCCGCGAACCCCAAGAACTACGGCGCGCAGTTCAATCTGGGCAAGCTGCTGCTGAAAGACGGCCGGCTGCCCGAAGCCACCGCGCGCTTCCGCGCTGCAGTCGCGGCCCGGCCGGAGTTCGCCGAGGGCTATCTCTATCTGGCCAAGGCGCTGCTCGACGCCGGGAACCTGCCGGAGGCCGCTCGGGCCGCGTCGCAGGGGCTTTCGAAGTCGCCGGATCGCAGCATCGCGCCGCTCGGCCACTACGTGCTCGCCGATGTCTACAGCCGCCAGGGCCGCGAGAACGAGGCGGCACGCGAGGTGGCGCGGGCGCGGGCGTTGGAGCGCGGGCGATGACGTCGGCCGCACGCGCCATCCGCCGCGGGCTGCTGCTGGCGCTGCTGGCCGTGGCCAGCGCCGGCTGTCG
>JANNIB010000245.1:0-1530 GCA_031404695.1 Acidobacteriota bacterium | reverse complement strand
CGCATCGACGGCATCCTCTACAACATCATGGCGCCGCCGATGAAATATCGCGATGCGATCACCTCGCGCATCAAGATCATGTCGAAGCTCGACATCGCGGAAAAGCGGCTGCCGCAGGATGGCCGCATCAAGATCCGCTTTGCCGACAGCGGTTCGGTCAAAGACATCGACTTCCGCGTGTCGGTGCTGCCGACGCTCTTCGGCGAGAAGATCGTGATGCGGCTGCTCGACCGCACCAAGTTGATGCTCGACATGACCAAACTCGGCTTCGAGCCCGAGTCCCTGGCCAAGCTCGAAGCACAGATCATGAAGCCGTGGGGCATGGTGCTGGTGACGGGCCCGACCGGCAGCGGCAAGACCAACACGCTCTATTCGTCCATCTCGCGCATCAACACGATGGACACCAACATCATGACCGCCGAAGACCCGGTCGAGTTCAACCTGGTCGGCGTCAACCAGGTGCAGGTGCGCGAGAGCATCGGCCTGAACTTCGCCGCCGCGCTGCGCAGCTTCCTCCGCCAGGACCCCAACATCATCCTGGTCGGCGAAATCCGCGACTTCGAGACGGCCGAGATCGCGGTCAAGGCCGCGCTCACCGGCCACCTCGTGCTCTCGACGCTGCACACCAACGACGCGCCGAGCACCATCAACCGCCTGATGAACATGGGCATCGAGCCCTTCCTGGTGGCCAGCTCGCTGAATCTCGTCTGCGCGCAGCGCCTGGTGCGCCGCATCTGCACCAGCTGCAAGATCGACGACCCGCTGCCGCCCGCCGCGCTCGTGAACGTCGGGTTCACGGCGGAACTGGCCGAGACGGTGGTGCCGAAGAAGGGCAAGGGCTGCGAGAAGTGCAACCAGACCGGCTACAAGGGCCGCGTCGGCCTCTACGAGGTCATGGAAATCGGTGAAGAGCTGCGCGAGCTCATCCTCGTGGGCGCCTCGGCCATCGAACTGCGGCGCAAGGCGATCGAGGAAGGGATGATCACGCTGCGCGGCAGCGGCCTGCGCAAGATCACCGACGGCGTGACGACGATCGAAGAAGTGGTGCGGGAGACGGTCAAGTAGACGGGACCAGCGGCTAGCGGCTAGCGGCTGATTACACGAGAGATTACACACATGGCCACGCTGCCAGAACTGCTCAAGACCACGGTGGAGCTCGACGGCTCCGACCTCCATCTGTCGATTCAGTCGCCGCCGGTGGTGCGCGTCCACGTCGCCGAAGAACAGCAGCCGCCAGTTCCAGTCGGTCAGGAACCCGCCCAGGGCCATGCCGGCGGCGAAGCCGAGGTTGACGGCCAGGCGCAGCGCCGCGAACCCCGAGGCCCGCTGCGACGACGGCAGGACGTCGCCGATGATGGACGACGCCGCCGGGCGGTACAGGTCGGCCGTGAATCCGAAAAGGACCAGCAGGGGGACGAAGGTGCGGATGGTCTCGGCGAAGCCGAGCACGAGGGCGACCACGCCGCTGCCGCTCAGGCTGAGCAGGAGCGTGAAGCGCCGCCCCAGGCGGTCGGTGAGCGCGCCGCCGAC
>JANNIB010000244.1:0-11774 GCA_031404695.1 Acidobacteriota bacterium | reverse complement strand
CCGCGGTTTCCTCCACCGAGAATCCACCGAAGAATCGCAGTTCGACGACCTGACTCGGTCGCGAGTCAAGGGTCGCCAGTTCAGCCAAGGCGTCGTTCAAGGCCACCACATCGACGCCGGGGGCTGGTGCCGCGACGTTCTCAGCCTCGAGCGACAAACCCTCGCCCCCTGGACCGCGTTTGGCCGCCTGTCGTTTGCGCGCGGCGTCGACCAAGACGCGCCGCATCATCCGGGCGGTCGTCGCAAAGAAGTGCGCGCGGTTCTGCCAATGCACCGCGTGCCAGTCGAGCAGGCGGACGTAGGAGGCCTGCACCAGGTCCGTCGGTTGCCACCCGACAGCCAACCGCTCGCCCAAGAGCTGTCGGCGAGCCATCTCCCGCAGCTCGCGATGGACGAGCGGCACGAGTTGTTCCAGGGCCTCCGCATCACCGCCGCTCCAGGCCCGGAGCAACCCGGTCACGTCGGCGGCTTGGGTCACTCTCGGAGTCTATCCGGTACCCGCGGGTTCACGCCGCCGGATTCCGCCAGATGGGCGCTCTCAGGGAAGGACTCCCAGGCCGAGCGGAACCGCGCCGCCGACGTCGAATCGCGCGGCGTTATTTCCTCAGCCCAGGCGCTACTGGCGCGCCAAAGCCCGCGTTAACGCCGACCGCGGCCTCGCGATGTCCGTGTCGCCGTTCCCTGGAGGACTGTGTTGGCATTGGTCTGGATCAGCCAGAAGGTCTCGGCGTCTCGCGCAATGAAGATCTCGAAGGATGGAACGGCGAAAGCGATGGTGCCCGAACAGTCGTTCGCGACGGTGTAGGTCCCGGTCCCGAGCGGCGGGCGCATGATGACCCCATTGACGCTCAGCGTCACAGCAAGAACGGACAGCGTCCCGTCGCCGTTGAACTCAACCGCCTCAACAATCGCCTTCGGTTGCGCGACACCGGCGACGATGTTGAAGCCGGTGGCGCCGAAGACGTACGTCCCACGTAAGGTCTCCAGGCCGCAAACTCCGTCGTCACGACGGCTCTCCTCCGACGGGGCGGTGGCGGTTGGCAGGCCGGGCCGGGCTGCTTGAGCGTTGCCTAGGGCCGGCGCGGCGACGGCGATCGCGATGGCGGCGAGGAGCGTTCTTGGGAACGTCATAGGGTTCACCTGCTGAGTTGGCGACCTCGACCCGGCCACTGGCCGGTGTGGCAGGGGCAATCGGTCTCCGAGGTCTCGACACTCATACAGGCGGGAGAGCTCCACAAAAAGTGCAAGACACGCTCCCCATCTGTCGATGCGCTTGGCCGACTGCAGCGCGCGTTCGGCGTCACCAACGGGCGCTCGATCCGCGCCCGCATTGAGACAGGTGACCCGCCGCGAAGCACGATTGCACTTCTTGCCGCCGGATGCCGCCTGTAGAAGTGCGCGTTCCCAGCCGGTCCTGGGACGCTCTTCAAAGGGCGATACATGCAGCGAATCGGTTGGACGTCGGCAACGGCGTGCGCGGTGGCGGTGGCAGTGGCGATGGGCGGCGCGCACTTGGTGGGCGCCAATGATCAAGACAACGACGATCACCGTGACGGGAGACCCTGCAGTGAGACCACCATCCGCGGAACCTATGGCATCCAGATTCAGGGGACGAGGCCGGCGCCAGGAGGTCTGACCGAATCGGTCATCGGCGTCGTCCTGCGCAACTACGACGGTCGGGGGAACATCAGCCAGATCGACAACGTGAAAGGCTCGGTCACGGGAATCGTTCCAGATCGGCAAGGCTTCGGGACGTACGAAGTGAGCGCTGACTGCACAGGGGTCGCACGATTCCAGCCGGGTCCCGGCATCCTGCTCGAAGAACGCCTCGTGATCGTCGATAACGGCCGCGAGATCCGCTCGATGGTGTTGGCGCCCGCGGGCGTGATGGTCACGGGCGTTCACCAGAGGATCCGAACGCGGTGATCGCCCATCGCGTGGCCGGTGCGACCCACCTGCGGGGGCGCGCCGGCCTGTCGTCGGCAAGAGCTGGGCTCGATGGCACAGGAGCCACTGGAAACAGACACGAACTCGGCCTCGAACACCGCGGGCGCACTCGACGCGAGTGACGATGCGCTCGCGTGGGTCTTCATGGGCCAGGTCAAATAGCGAGTGGTCGTTAGCGTTCATCGGAAGCGACTCGGCGCACGATGCTGGTCAAGCACACAGGTGTACGCGCCGAGTCACTTTCGACAACGAGACTAGAAGGAAGCCGCTGGCGCAGCGGCCGGCTATGGAGCTGGAGTCGGGATCTCCCGAAGCGTCGCGGCGCTCAGCTGGAACAGTCACGTGTACACACGCGGGCCGTTCCGAGAGGCCACGGGCAGGAGCGCATTCGGGAGCGTGAAGACGACGTGCACATACGGCACCGTGAGCAGGTCCCGCCTCGGCGTTCTCCAGCCCCGCTCCCTGGTCAGATGATGAGCCGACCGACGAGAAAGGGCACGCTGGTGTCGCTCTTCGACTGGAGCCGGCCCCGCAAGCAGCCTTGGCTGGGCGCGCCTGGCATTACTTCAGTACCGTCGAGCCTTCCAGGGCCGCGCCGCGAACAAGACACTGGCACTCACCCTGGAGCGGACGCCCTCGTTCCTGCGCGGCCGGACGCGGGACTTGAATTACGAGGACGCCGAAGTGTAGGCCCGCGCAGGCATCAGGCGGCCCACGCAATCACGAACGTGGCGACACAAGTGCATTGAGCCGTTTCATCGTCTTGCGCCTCGCTCAGCGAGCGATGACTGACACGCTGCTCCTTGCGTCAATCGCTCACGCAGGCGAGCCGCGCTGCCACGATCGAGCTGCAAGTTGCGTGCCTCACCCACGTGCCAAAGCCGGAGGACTTGCGGCTGCATCAGTCCCTGACGCGCATGCTCGCGAGAGGCCATCACGAAATGGCCGAGCTCGTGTGCCACCACGTACCCGATCACCTTCGGCAGCCATCCCCTGGGCGCGAGCGCGCGACGCTTGAATGACTCGAAAGGTGGTCGCACGCCGGGGCGCTCGAATTCCGAGCGTGCGATCCACTGGACGATTGCGTCGCTCGACAGGCGAATCACGCGGCGAGGCGTATTCCCGACGAACTCGGTGATCCCGAGGTCCCCCCCGGTCGCCGTCACGGGCAGGCCTGACTGGACCACGAGCTTGGCGTCCCAGCCCACCCACGACGGTGCATCGTCGTCAGTCCACTCGAAGGTCAGTCCGTGGGGTCGCCAGACATCGTCCACCACGTGCCGAATCACGGCGGAGTCCACTCGGGGCGCGTCCGCCGAAAACGACAGCCGGAGGCGCATGACTGGGCGCGGCAGCACAGAGCAATCATCGGGGCTGTTGCCCGACAGCCCGAGAAGCATGGCGACCAGTAGGGCATTCATGACAGAACCTCGGGCGGGGATCCCGACGTTGGGCAACGGGCGGACGATCGCGCCATTGCTGCTGACGGTGCCGGTGGCACCGTCAGCCTGCCGCCTTCGGTGAAGTCGATGCGCTCAGGGATGGCTTCCGGTTGCCGGACCCCGGCGACGACCTTGATTCCTCGCGCGGTGAACACGTACCGCGCGCGTAAGGTGCTGAGCGAGCAGCTCTTGTCCTCCTCGTTCGCCTGCGCGACGCCCGTCATGTTCGGCGCGACGATTGACGCCATCACGCGCTGCAGACGCGGCTACTCATACGCCCTCCTTGGTTGCTGGACGAGACCCTGCTGACATAGGCGGAACGCGGTGCTGAGCAGTGCAACGAGCCACAGGCCATGACCATCGCTGACGCGCGAGGCGAGCAAGAGGCATGGTCCACCCTATTACTCAGGCGGGATTCCCAGAGAGAAAGTGCAATGGGTCCGCGGGGACGTGCCGTTCGTCAGACACCGGCCCGCTGGTGCTCCCACGCGGGGTGTTCTTCAGGTCGTGAGCGCAGATGTGACTGAGCTGCTGCACGCGTTGAGCCGCGGTGGCGATGAGGCGCTCGAGGAACTCGCTCCGCTGGCGAACGACGCGAGATCGCTCGCCGGCGAGCGTCTCAACGCCGGATGGCAGCCTACTGGGACTCGTGCACGAGTCGTCCGTGCGTCTCCTCGACTGGCATGCGGTGCACTGGTAGCGTTCGTCGACGTCTACGGCAATGTACGTTCACCGCGGACGTGGTTGCGGGACCGCCGTCGCGGCGACGGCTGAGGTAACACTCCCGGTACGTCGCGAAGCGTCGAATCTGAGCCGCCCCGGCCGGTGGGGCCGATCACACTCGCCGGACCGCCGTATTCGTTGTCTACAGGGGTGGCCGACGGGCACGGCTGATCCCGTTGTTCCCAGGGGTGATTTCAGGCGAAGGGACTGCTGATGAATGCGACGAACTTCTCGCCGAAGTCGGTGACTCGCTTCTTCACGACGCCGTCCGGACCCTCGCCCTGGTTGTCGAGCGGAACATTTCTGACGAGACCACCCGAGGTCAGGTCTCCCCAGATCACGTCGGCCAGCGGACGGTTCGGCTCGCGGAGTTGTGGGAACGCGTCCTCCAAGACATCCCTCGGGGTCTTCAGCCCATCCTGGAAACTGCCTAGGGAGCAGCCTTCAGGTGACCGCCACGCTGTCGGCGCTCTGAAGAATCCGACCACAGCGAGATGCGCGGGCGTCAGCCGATCAACCAACGAAATGAAGATCTATTGATCGACAAGCGCAGGGCGCTGGGTAGTGCAGAATTGACGACGGCGTTGAGCAGTGCGGTGCGCTTGCCCGCATCGCTAGTCTTGACAAATGCGCTGTAGGCAGCAGCGGCCGCGTCGATGAAATGAGGGTTGTCTCGCAGCTCTTGTGGGCGTATTCCTCGATCATTTTCTGGGCGCCGAATGGCTGCCGCGGTTCCTTCCATCCACTCTTGCTGTCGCCGGCTGAAAGGCGAGCCGAAGACCTGATCGAGGACGAGCGCCGCTCCGGGTACGAGACTGGCGACCTCTTTTGTTATTTCGTACGCCGTATCAGCCGCGCCGGGTTCAGGTGGTTCGTGCTCACGGTTGAAGATCGCGGTCATCGAGCGCAGCTTACACCTCCTATCGGGAACGACGCGATAGGCTGGAGCGGCACGAGCAGTCGCCCGGAGTTCGCCACACCCGAGGCAGCACGCCTTCAAGGCCTGGCGCTGCAGGGCTCGTTTCAGCTCTATCGTGAACTGATGACGCAGCTCGCCGCAAAGCACGAGAGGACCGGAAGGCGGTAGAGCCGCCGACGAGACGAGACGCCGCCCCATCTAGGTGGCCTTTTCGCCCCCTCTAGCCGGCTGAGTCCCGAGTGGTCGCCAAGGGACGATTTGCGGCCCCCCGGCGCCAACGTCGACACTGCGCCGTCACTCAGGAGCTGAGTGGCCACGAGCCCTCAACCCTCGTGGATACAGTGCGTTGGGCGTTGTTGCGGGACGCCTTCGGTTGACAGCCGTGGCAGGCTCTGTAGACTGGCTGGGGACGGTGAGGCAGACACCATGATGAACGGCATCCAGTACGTGACCGACGAGCAGGGGCGCAAGATCGCCGTGCAAATCGACCTGCGCAAGCATCGGAGTCTGTGGGAGGACATCGCCGATGTGCTGGTCTCCCGGTCGCGACGAGGCGAGAAGCGCGTGCCGTTGGCCACGGTCAAGGCCCGACTCGTAAAGAGCGGCAAGCTCGCGCGTGGCTGACTATCGAGTTGCCCTTGCCAGGAGCGCTGAGAAGGAACTGCAGCGACTACCGAGCGCGCTGGTGACCCGCATCGTTCCCCGCCTGGAGCAACTCGCGACTGAGCCTCGTCCGCCGGGCTGCAAGAAGCTCAGGGGTGGCGACAAGGAGTGGCGCATTCGCATTGGGGATTACCGCGTCGTCTACGAGATCGACGACGACGCGCGCGCTGTTGACGTGACCCGTATCGCGCACCGCAGCGAGGTCTACGACTAACGATCGGTCGCGAAGGGGCGATCTTGAAGCTGGGCCGTAGAGCTCGCTTCGAGGCGGTCGTCTGAGTAGCCTGATCGGGCAGATGGGCCGCTCTCGGCCTGTGCAACTGTGCAGGTCAGGCGACGTTCACGGGGAGGACACGATGTCCGGGATCATGGGTTCGGTCGATCGTCGGCGCCTCTTCGGATACGCGAGCGCGGCGCTGTGGTTGTCGCTCGCCGGATGCCAGACCGTTCCCGAACCGCCGGGGCCGGACTGCGATCCACCCCCAGTCAGCGGGGTGGGCTGGATACCTGATGTCGCTCATCCGGTGTGGTTTGGCGAGGAGCACCTGACCTCCGCGGACGGCGCGCCGCGGACCATGACAATCACCTACCCCTCCAACCGCGTGCTCCCGCCGCGCCAGATGCTGCGGTCCTGCCTGGGGCGCTGGCCGGTGGTGCTTCTGTTGCACGGCCAGCCACCGAGCGGTCTGAGCGCCGAGCAGCTTCGGACCTATCACCGCAGCTTCGGCCTCATCGCGGTCGGCCTCGCCCGTTCCGGCTATGTCGTCGTCGCACCGCAACGGACCGCGCGCTTGCCGACGCCCGTAAGCGGGCCGGAGATGCTCGCCGCCGCGATCAGAGACGTCGACTGGGTGCGCAATGCCTGGAGCGAGGCGAAGTGGGTCTCGCGCGCGCCCGGCCGGGTGGCGGTGGTGGGCCACAGCTATGGCGGGCTCGAGGCGGCCTTCATCGCCAACAACTGGCCCGAGGTCGCGGCGCTGGTCAGCCTGAGCGGCCCGTGGTTGGAGCCGACCGATGCGCCCGCGACCTTCGAGGCGATCCGCGTCCCGAGCCTGTTCATGTTCAAGTCCACGCCCGGCGGCTTCGAGCGGATCGAGGACAATCCAAACCCCGCCGTCAATTTCTGGCGCACGATCACGGCCAACACGTATGCTGCGATATACGCTGGTCAGCATTTCGACTACCTGGACGCGTCACAAAGCGGCAGCGAGCCGCGCGGCCCGTGCTCGATGACCGGGCGACTCGCGGCCGACCTGACGGCGCTGTTCATCGCCGCCAACATCCAGTCGCTCACCAGCGTGCCTATCGAGCTGCGCAAGCCTGCGGTCGTCCTCACGCCCGAGCAGGAACCCTTCGCCGTCCAGCACCTGACCGCCATCGACAAGCCATGGGGCCCCGACTGCCACATCGAGCTGAAGTGGCGCGCCTTCGGGCAGACTGGGCAGCGGACGATCGGTTGAGCAGGGGCTACGAACGACCCCGTGGGGATGCGCGGCGCAGTCCCGCGCAAGGGGGAGGGAGGGGGGAGCGGCAGCGAGCCTGCGGGGCGTCAGGGTCGGATAACGCCAGTTCCCGTCAACCACCCCTCCTAATGCCGCCTGTCCTCCTCGTGCGATGGTGCCGGCGGCTACCCGTATGGGCCGAACGGTGCTGAGGAAACGACTGGTCGCGAAGGGTCGAGTCATCGACCTCGATCGCAAAATCTGTGCGTTTGGAGCGTTCCTGTGGGCGTGTCCGCGGTTGAAGACCTGGTGCGAAAGAGCAGGCGCAGTCACGCCGCGGTCACCAGCCAGTTGCGAAGTTCGTCCCAGATACCCAGCCAACCGCTCTGCTCTCGAACACACCTCTCCCCTATTGACAGGAACGCGTTCTGGCGCGGGATTCTTGCATCGGGGCAACTGGCAGAGCGGCTGGGTCAACCCTGCGCCGTTGATCGAGAGTAGTCCCGTCCGCACTCCGGTCCCGCCCGAATAGTCGCGTCACACTTGGCTCTCACACCCGGCACTCAGCTCGGCGTCAACGAACTTATCACCAGCATCGGCGTTCGGGGAATGAGTGAAGTGTGTCGGGCGACGGACACAACACTTGGCCGCCAGCCGAAGGGCACGATGAGCGTGCCGGTCACCGGGGGGCGCGTCGCTGCGGGCGCGGAGTTTTTCAGGATAACGCGTCTATCCGCGACGGCCACTTATTAAACACGTCTCTCGGGCGGGTGCCGGACGTGGCGGCTTCTCGGACGCGCTGGCACCATGCCTCCCTCGTCCTGCAGTGAAACACGATCCTGCCCGTGTAGACGACGTTCAGCGTTCCTCGGACGAAGTGGGTCTCATCGACGTCGATCTCGGTGAGGCCCGGATCCGTCGTCGCCCGAGTAGCAACTCGTTTGGCGGACGCGATCACTCGGGTGTCACTGTCTACCGACGCGCGCTCTACAGCTCCGGTGTCGTCCGCGGTGTAAGAGAACGCGAGATCACGGTCGAGTAGCACGGTGAGGCGGTCGCACGAAGCGAGGAGTCCAGCCGCGAGCACTACCGAGAGAAGGCGAGAGACGACGGACATGCAGAAGCACCTCTGAACGGAAAACGCCGAATCCACAGAGACCGAACGCGGGCCTTTCAGATCCGCCAGGAAGTCGGGCTTGTCTTGGCGCCTAAGTTCTGGCAGTGTCCACTGCGACAATCGACAGCCACATCGATCGCGTCGTCCGAGTGCGCGTCACGTGCAGGTCGAGACCCACAACGCAGCCTCGACATCGAACCCGTTTGAGTGTCAGATACGTGATGCGCGCCGGCCGCATGACGTACTACCGCTCCTGACCGTCGCGACGTGACGTGCATCGATGGCCTCCTTCGAAGACCAAGTTGTGGGGAGCGGGCGAGGGTAGCACACCGAACTGTCTGACGCCGATCTCGCTATCGCGAAACCGGAGACTTGTACGGAGTCGATTGGTCCCGATAAGTCGCCCAGGGCGGATCTTGGACCCGCCCTGCCGTTCGCGGTCACGCTGAATCGGGCTCGATCCCAAGCCGGTCGTTCACGGCAGGCCTGAGTTTCTGCTTGCAGCCGAGGTAGCGTTCGGTCGTCTGTATCGACACGTGGCCCAGGAGAAACTGAATCTGGTCGAGTTCGCCGCCGGCCAGGTGGCACAGCCTGGCGCACGTGCGACGTAGGTCATGGGGCGCCAGCTTGTCGATGCCGGCCTCTGCCGCGGCGGCCCGGACGACGTCCCACAGCACCTTGGCCGTCATGCCGGTGCCCCAGACACGTCCGCGCCGGTCGATGGCCCGGAACACTGGCACAGTGCGGACGTGTCCGCCCTTGCCGATCAGGTCCGCGATCACCCAATGCTCCTCGCGCTGCTGAATGGACGCGAGGTTGAGCGCGAGCAACTCGCCGCGTCGGAGCCCGCACCCAATCAGGACGGCGAGCATGGCGTGGTCGCGCAACTCGCGGGGCGTCTGCGACGTGTGGTGCGTCAGCAGCCGCCGTCCTGCTCCGGCGTCAACCAGTTGCCCAACCGCACGCCGAGACGGCGGACGCCCTTGACGCGGCGGATGCCGGCCGCGAGCTCTGGACTGAGGAGACCGGCGTCCGCCGCCTCGTACGCCACGCGCCGCACGGCCGCGAGCCGCAGGTTGATGGTGGCGGGCGCGTAGTGTTGCTGTTCGAGGTGGATCCGATACCGGAGCACGACGGTCCGATTGAACGCGAGCCGCGGCTCCGAGCAGTACCACGCGACGAACTCCCGGATCGCATGGTCGTAGGTCCATTGGCCACTGGCCGACGTGAGGCTGGCGAGTACGGCCCCCTTGGCGTGCTCGAGATCCGGCAGGGCGAGGACTCGCTTCGGCGGCTTCTTGCGTTTTCGGGATGGGGCGTGCGGCATGCGGGACGGCCTCCTGGGTCCGTCAGCTGGCAGCATGCCGCATTCCGTATATACTGAATCGTGTTCGAGTGGGACGCGCGGAAGGCCGCGGCCAACGCGGCGAAACACGGCGTCACCTTCGACGACGCCGTGACGGTATTCGTCGACGCGAACGGACTGGATGGCCCCGACCTCGCGCACTCCGAGGCGGAGCCGCGCTACCTGCGCTTGGGGACCGCCGCCGACGGGCGCGTGCTCATGGTGGCCTACACGATCAGGAGACGAGCCAATGTCGAAACGATCCGCCTCATCAGCGCGCGGCGTGCGAGCCGGCGGGAGCGCGCGGCGTACCGCGCGCAGGATTGACTTCAGCGACATCCCCGAGGCGTCGGCGACGCAGCTGGGCGCCATGCGCCGGGTGGGGCGACCGCCGCTCGGGGAAACCGCCCGCCAATTGATCGCCATCCGGCTCGACGCCAAGGTCCTGGCGCAGTTCCGCAAGGAAGCGCGCCGCCGCCGCGTGGGCTATCAGACGCTCATCAACGAGGTGCTGGCCGAGCACGTCCGCAAGGACGTCGCGTAGCGGTCGCGGGCAAGAACGGCCCTGGACCGTCAGGCAGGAGTAAGCGCGTCCGCGCGACAGTAACCACCGTAACCGCTATACTTCCAGCGATTTGGCCCTCGCTCCCGGCACCCGTCTTGGCGTCTTCACCCTGCTCCAGGAAATTGGCCGCGGAGGCATGGGCCAAGTCTATCGAGCGCGCGATACCAAGCTCGATCGGGACGTTGCGATCAAGGTCCTGCCCGAGGCGTTCGCTCACGATTCTGAGCGGCTCGCGCGCTTCCTGCGGGAAGCCAAGACCCTGGCCTCGCTGGACCACCCCAACATCGCGATCATTCACGGACTCGAACAGGCGGGCGATGTCCACGCCCTCGTCATGGAACTCGTCGAGGGCGACGACCTCTCACAGCGGATCGCGCGCGGGGCGATCCCCGTCGATGAAGCATTGCCCATTGCGAAGCAGATCGCCGACGCGCTTGAAGCGGCGCACGAGCAAGGCGTCATCCACCGTGATCTTAAGCCCGCGAATATCAAGGTACGGAGTGACGGCACGGTGAAGGTGCTGGACTTTGGCTTGGCGAAGGCGATGGAGTCGACGGGCGCGATGTCGCCGAGTGTGTCGCAAGCGCTGACGATCACGACGCCTGCGCTCGTCACGGGTGCCGGCGTGATCCTCGGTACGGCCGCTTACATGTCGCCCGAACAGGCTCGAGGCGAGGTGGTGGACAAGCGGACCGATATCTGGGCATTCGGGTGTGTGCTGTACGAGATACTGACCGGCCGGGCGGCGTTTGCCGCGGCCTCGATCACGGAAACGCTGAGCGAGGTGCTCAAGGCCGACCCGGACTGGCAGCGCCTGCCGGCGGACACGCCCGACGGCGTGAGGCGGCTGCTACGCCGCTGCCTGGCCAAGGACCGCAAGCGGCGGCTCACGGACATTCACGACGCGCGGCTCGATCTCGACGAGGCACCCGGTGACGTGCCCGCGGATACTCGGTTCGCGAGGGACCCACGCCGTTTCAGGCGCCTCTCGTGGATCGCCGTGCCACTTCTTGTGGGGGCTGCCCTGTTCGCCGGTTGGACCTTGCGGCCACGGGCCGACCAGCCGTTCGACTTCGTGTCGGTGCTGCCTCCGGCTGGCACAACACTGGGCGTCGCGGAGGCGCCGCAAGTCTCACCGGACGGCCAGCACGTCGTGTTTCCCGCGACGGATGCGGCGGGGAAAACCTTGCTGTACATTCGAACACGCGGATCGCTGACCGCGCGTCCGCTGCCCGACACCGACGATGGCGCGCTACCGTTCTGGGCGCCCGACAGCTTGCGATTGGGGTACTTCTCGCAGGGCAGCCTGAAGGTCATGAGCGTCTCCAGTGGGCAGTCGCAGACACTCGCGCCCGCGCCAAACCCGCGAGGCGGCACGTGGAGTCGAGGCGGCGTCATCGTCTTCGTGCCATTCCCAAACGATTCTCCGCAGCTCGTTCCCGAGGTCGGTGGCGCCGTCAGGCCTGTTCCGATCCCTGAGCCGTTCGACGAGCGGCGCTTCTACCCGTCCTTCCTGCCCGACGGCCGCCACTATCTGTACCTGTCGATCGACCTCAACACTCGTAACCCCACAGCCATCCGCGTTGCGTCGATTGATTCGACCGAGACGAA
>JANNIB010000243.1:0-11119 GCA_031404695.1 Acidobacteriota bacterium | reverse complement strand
TCGCCGTCTTTGGCCGTCCACCAGTCGCGCAGCACGCCCTTGGCGTCGAAGCGGCGGCCCTGGTCGTCGAAGCCGTGACCCATCTCGTGGCCGATGACGGCGCCGATGGCGCCGTAGTTCACGGCGTCATCCGCGCCCATGTCGAAGAACGGCGGCTGCAGGATCGCGGCGGGGAACACGATCTCGTTACGGATCGGGTTGTAGTAGGCGTTGATCGTCTGCGGCGTCATGCCCCATTCCTCGGGGTCCACGGCCTTGCCGACCTTGGCGAGCTGGAAGGCGGCATCGGCCTCGATGGCGCGCAGCATGTTGCCGGTCAGGTCGTCCTTGCGAATCTCCACCGCCGAGTAATCGCGCCACTTCGTCGGGTAGCCAATCTTGGGGCGGAAGGCGGCCAGCTTGGCCTGCGCTTCTTTCTTCGTCTCCGGCCCCATCCACTCGAGCCCGTCGATGCCCTGTTTGAAGGCGGCGCGCAGGTTCTCGACCAGTTGGTCCATGCGGGCCTTGGCGGCCGGCGAGAAATGCTGCTCCACATAGACCTGGCCGAGCATCTCGCCGAGCGTCGAGTCCATGTTGGTGAGGGCGCGGCGCCAGCGCGGCTGCAGCGTCTGAATGCCCTGCAGCGTCTTGCCGCGGAAGTCGAAGCGCGTGTTCACGAGGGTGCTGCTCAGATACGGGGCGAAGCGGTCGATGGCGTGGAACTTGAGATGCGCCTTCCACTGGTCGACGGGCCGCGACGCCACGGTCCTGGCGAGCGCGGCGAAGAAGCTCGGCTGCGACACGATGATGTGCGGCGCGTCTGCGACGCCCAGTTCCGTCGTCCAGGCCCTCCAGTCCATCCCCGGGAAGCGGGTGGTGAGTTCTTTCACCGGCACGCGGTTGTAGGTCTTCACCGCGTCGCGATTCTCGACGTTGGTCCAGTGCGCGCGGGCCAGCGACGTCTCGAGCGTCATCACACCGGCGGCGGCGGCCTTCGCGTCGGGCACGCTGGCCGCGCTCAGCATCGCCGTCACGTAGTCCACGTACTTCGCGCGGATGTCCTGCAGCTTCGGATCGGGCTTGAGGTAGTAGTCGCGATCGGGCAGGCCGATGCCGCCCTGCGACACGTAGAGCACCGAGCGCGTCGGCTCCTGCGCGTCGCCCTCGACGCCGCCCTGGACGACAGTACCGCCCACGCCCAGCTTGAGTTGCCGCGCGAAGTAGGTGGCGAGGTCGGCCTTGGTGGCGATGGCGTCGATGCGCGCGAACTCACTCGCCAACGGCGCGATGCCGAGCGTGTCGGCTCGGGCCTCGTCCATGAACGCCGTGAAGAAGTCGCCGATCTTCTGCTGCGGCGAGCCGGCGGCGGCCGGCGTCTTCGCGACGGCCTCGACCAGCGCGCGCAGTTGATCCTGGGTGCGGTCGTTGGCTTCGACGAAGCCGCCGTACGAGGCTTTGTCGGCCGGGATCTCCGTCGTCGCGAGCCAGCCGCCGTTGACGTAGCGATACAGATCGTCCTGAGGCCGCGTGGTCTTGTCGAAGGTCGCGGCGTCGAATCCGGAGGTGAGCGGCGGCGGGGCCTCGGTCGTCGCCGCCGGCGGCGTCGGCTGTGAGCAGGCAACCGTGAGAGTCAGCACGGTGCAGGCGGCAATCGGTCTCAGCATGAAGATCTCTCCCGGAGGTTCACGTTCCCAATCATAGGGCGACTTGCGGCCAATCCCCGGCACCGGCCACCATGCCCGCCTTACGCTGGGACGAGCGGCGCGACGGGCCATCGACGCAGCCGGTGCACTAGACTGGCTCCCGATGCCACTGACGCTCGATCTGCAGTTTCTTGGTCATACCGGCGTCATCGCCACGGCGGCCATTCCCTGTGACGGCGGCGTCGTGCTCGTCGATCCGGGGCCCACCTCGTGCCTGCCGGCGCTCACCTCAGGACTGGCCGCGCACGGCTACGGGCTCGGCGACGTCAAGGCCCTGCTCCTCACGCACATCCATCTGGATCACGCGGGCGCCGCCGGCACGCTGGCGCAGGCGTGGCCCGGCCTGCCGGTCTATGTTCATGGGATCGGCGCCCGGCATCTGGTCCACCCGGAGAAGCTGCTCGCCAGCGCCACGCGGCTCTACGGCGCCGACATGGATCGGCTGTGGGGCGCCTTCCTGCCGGTGCCCGAAAGCGCCATCCGGCCGCTCGACGGCGGCGAGTCGCTGGCGATTGGTGATCGCAGGTTCGACGTGATCTACACCCCGGGGCACGCCTCGCATCACGTGAGCTACTTCGACACGGCGGATCGCACGGCCTACGTCGGCGACACCGCCGGCATCGCCGTGGGGGGCTACGTGCTGGCGGCCACGCCGCCGCCCGACGTCGATCTGGAGCGCTGGCAGGAGAGCCTCGACCGGATCGACGCATGGGCGCCGTCGTCGCTGTTCCTCACCCATTTCGGCATCCAGGACGACGCGCACGCGCACGTGGCGCGCTATCGCGAGGTGCTGCGCCGCTCGGCCGAGCGGGCCCGCGACGCCCTCAAGACGGGCGGCGCTGAGCCCGCCCTGATCGAGGCGTGGGTGCGGTGGCTCCGCGACGACGCGCGGCGGGTGGTATCGGAAGAGGCCGCGGCGGCGGCCGAGGCGGCCGCGCCGTTCGATCAGATCTGGCAGGGGCTGGCGCGCTACTGGCGCAAGCGGGTCGAGCGGGATGGCGCCGGGGTGCTCGACGCACCCCTGTGAGGTAGGCGCGGGCGCGGTCTCAGCAGGCGGCGGCCATCTGCGGCGGTGCGTGACGCGGGGCGCCGGCGGAGGCCTGATCGGCCGGATCCAGCAGGAAGCGCAGCGCGTATCCCTGGGCGGCGCCGGCCGCCTGCTCGCGTTCCACGCGCCACACGGCGGCCAGCACCCGACCGGCGGTCAGCGGATGGCCCGTGCCAGACATCGGCGTCTCGAGCTGCAGGTGCACCAGGCGGAAGAGCGGCAGCGGCGCGGCCGCTGTGCATTCCACGAACGCCCCGGTGTCGCTCACATCGCGCGTGACCACCGACGCGAACCGGACGGTGCCGCCCTGGTCCTTCCACGTGAGGCGGGCGGGAACCGCCACGCGCTGGCGGGAGTTGGTGCGCTGGGTGGCGCTGACGGTCGGCGTGAGAAGCGAGTTGGCCACGGAATCCCCCAGGGTCTTGAACGTCGACACTGCAAGCATTGCAATACCTGCCACCCTCCAAGATCCGCGCCCACTCGTGTTGATGATGTCCTTTGTGTAAATATATATGACTTAAAGCGACAATAACTACCGTTGGTTGCTCCATGAGTCGGTCAGAGTTTCGTCCAGTATGGATACTCAGTATCCGTACGACATTCCAAATGGATACTGAATACTCAAATCTGAGGGCCCGAACCTTCGATTCCGAGCCGCTTCAGCTTCAGATAGAGGCCCCGCCTCGTCAAACCGAGCGTTCGCGCCGACTCGGCGATGTTGCCGCCAGACTTCTCCATGGACTCGACGATGAGCGAGCGTTCCACCTCGTCCACGAGGTCCGCAAGGCTCTGGCCCGCCTTTAGATACGGCGCGCCACCTGAGCCATTGCTGTTCGAACTCGGCCCATGCGCCGGGGCCTCGGTGGTGAGGTCGGGAGACAGATGCTCGGGGACGACGGTGCTGCCCGGGGCCGCCAACGCCACAGCCCGCTGCACCTCGTTGCGCAACTGTCGCACGTTGCCGGGCCACCAGTACGAGGCAAACAGACTGAGCACCTCGGGGCTCAAGGCCACATCGGGCTTGCTGAGCCGGTCGGCCGCCTCGCGCAGGAAGAACGTCGCCAGGTGCGGAATTTCGTCGCTGCGTTGGCGCAGTGGCGGGATGTGAATGCGGATCACACTCAGCCGGTAGTAGAGGTCCTCGCGGAACTTGCCCTCGCTCACGCGCTGTTCGAGGTCGGCGTTGGTGGCGGCCAGCACGCGCACGTCCACGTGCTGCGGGCGCGTGTCGCCCACCGGGAGGATCTCGCTCTGCTCGAGGAAGCGCAGCAGCTTGGGCTGCACGTCGAAGGGCAGGTCGCCGACTTCGTCGAGGAACAGCGTGCCGCCGCCGGCGGCGCGAATGAGGCCCGGCTGGTCGTTGACGGCGCCCGTGAAGGCGCCGCGGCGGTGGCCGAAGAGCTGACTGTCGGCCAGGTCGCGGGTCGTCGTCGTGCAGTTGTAAGGCAGGAAGGTCGCGGCATTGCGCGGCGAGCCGACATGAATCGCCCGGGCCACCAGTTCCTTGCCGGTGCCGCTCTCGCCGGTGATGAGCACCGTGAGATCGTTGCCCTGGAGGCGCTGCACCTGCTCGACCACGCGCTGCATCGACGGCGAGGCACAGATGAACCCGGTGAGCAGCGGCTCCAGCGGACGTTCTCCGCTGGTCACGCGTGCTGCCACCGGACGTTCGCGGGCGCCGCACAGCTCGAAGCCCTGGCCGGCCACGGCCGCCATCATGCGCGTGCGGCGCAGCGCGAGATCGCTCCAGGGTCGCGCCGAGGCGATGGCCAGCACCCGCGGGCCGTCCGGATCGTTGCCGAGCGGTCGCACGACCACGGGTTGTCCGGCGAAGGTGCCGGAGGCCCCCGCGGCGGTGGCGAGGGTCCGGGCCGCGGCGTTGTCGCCGCCGGCGCTGGCGACGATGCGAAGATCGCCGCCGGGCGGCGCCACGTAAACGACGGCGAGGTCGGCCAGCACGGCCTCGCGGGCGGCCATGACGAGCTCGTGCGCGAGCAGGTCTGGCAGCACGGACGCGTTGACGAGGCGTTGGACGATGGCGTCGTCGGCATCGGCAGGTGAGCCGAGATAGATGCCGGTGCCCGGCGTGGCCGGCTCGGTCAACGCCCGTTCGGTGTCTTCGAGATCGCGCAGCGAGCCGAGGGCGCGGAACTCGTCGCGCGCCTGGGTGAGATGCCGATCGGAGACCGACCGCGCCCCGGCTTCGCGGGCCAGCCGGCCCAGCGCGAAGTGGCTGACGGCTGCCTGGTAGCGCTCGCCGACGAGATCGAAGACGCTCACGCTCTGCGCGATGTCGTGATACGCCTCGTTCGGCCGCCCCTCGGCGGCGTGCAGCAGGCCGCGCACGCGCAGGAACTCGCCCCACGCGCCCGGGGTGGTGCGCGGGTCGATGCGGCCCTCGACCCCCTGGAGCCGCGCGTCGGCCTCGCGGGGGCGCTTCGAGAGCAGCAGCGCCTCGGCGGCGATGAGTTCGGCGTCGAGCCGCTCGGCCGGCGGCGCGCCCTCGGCGTCGATGATTGCGTCGGCGAGCGTGAAGGCCTCCTCGGGCCGGCCGCGGCGGTTGGCCAGGCGGGCGGTGATGACGCGCACCGACCATTCGTACCAGCGGCTGGTCTCGCGGCCGTAGTTGCCGAAGGCCTCGGCGGCGCGGGTCAGGTGCTCGGCGGCGCCCTCGTAGTCGCCGCGCATGAGCGCGATCTGGGCCAGCGTGTCGTAGACGGCGCCGGTGATTTCGTGCGCCCGCAGCGCCGAGGTCTGCGCTGAAATCTGGAGCGCGCGGCGCAGCGCCGTCTCCGCGGCGTCCAACTGCCCGAGCTTGACGTTGATCTGCCCGAGCGTGGCCAGCGAGGCGGCGAGGCGGTGCGGCTGGTCGCTCGACTCGTGGAGCGCCACGGCCCGTTCGGCCAGCGCCACCGCCTGGTCGTAGCGGCGCCGGAGCTGGGCGACCGCGGCCTGGTTCACGTAGGCGAGGGCGAGCACGTCGTCGGCGCCGAGGGCAGACGCCAGCCGCTCGGCGTTGCGCAGCGCGCCGGTCGCCTCGTCGTAGCGGCCCTGCTGCGCGAACATCACGCCCGACACCGAATGCACCTGCGCCAGATGACGACGATCACCGGCGGCGTGCAGCGCGGCCGCCGCCTCGGTGAGGTGTTCGCGGACGATCGTGTGGTCGCCGACCTTCTGGTAGCAGAGCACGAGCTCCAGGTGGGCCAGCCCGATGCCGCGCGAGTCGTGGGCCGCTTCCGCATGCTTGAGCGCGCGGGCGTGGAGCGCAATCGCCCGCGACTGCTCGCCTACGGCGTAGGCGACGCGGCCGTGCAGCCGCCACAGCGTCGCCAGCAGCGCCTGTGGGATCTGCTCGCGAATCTGATCGGGCGTGCGGCCGAGCACGCTGGCGGCCCGCTGTGGATCGCCCTTGAGGAGCCAGGCTTCCGCCAGCGCGCCGCGAATCACCAGCTCGTCGAGGCGCTTCAGACTGCGGGACTGGAGCAGCGGTTCGAGCAGGTCGGCCGCCGCCGTGCCGCGGCCCCGATCGAGCAGCGCGGTGGCACGGGCCAACACCGGCTGCAGGGGCGTGCTGATCACCGCTGCGAGTATACGCCACGGGATCTGAGGTTGTCGGGGCGGCCCCAACGCTTGTAGTCTCGATGGGTGAGGACTGTTCGCGTGCCGGCCCGGCCGGTGAAGGGTCGCCGGTGACAGGCGCCGGACGCACCGACACCGGGCCGGTCCGGACGGCGAACGAAGACCACTGGCATATCGATGCCGGGCGCGGCCTGTTCATCGTCGCCGACGGCATGGGCGGGCATCAGGCCGGAGAGGTCGCCGCGCACCTCGCCGTCGCCGAGGTGGTCGCCGACCTGGTCGCGTCGGCGGGCGACGGGTTCGCCTGGCCGCTGGGCCGCGACGAGGCTCAGCCGCGCACCGCCAATCGGATCAGCCACGCGCTGCGCCGCGCCAACGATGCCGTCTACGCGGCCGGCGTCGCCGATCCGGCGCTGGTCGGCATGGGCACGACACTCACGGTGCTGCTGCTGGAGGCGGGCGAAGCGCACATCGGCAGCGTGGGCGACAGCCGCGCCTATCTCGTGCGCGGGCCATCGATCGACCTGCTGACCCACGACGATACGTGGCTGGCGTCGGTGCTCGGGCGAGACGGCGCCCGCGAAGCCGCGGCCCGGGCGCACCCGATGCGTCACGTGCTCACCAGTGTCATCGGGGCGCGCGAGGCGGCGCGGCCCGAGGTGCTGACGTTCCCCGCGGAGCCCGGCGACATCCTGGTGCTGGCCACCGACGGCCTGCACAACGTCGTCGACGACCAGAGCATCGGGCAGCTCGTGCGCGGCCACCGCCCGGAGGCCGCCGCGCAGGCGCTGGTCGAGGCGGCGTTGTCACGCGGCACGACCGACAACGTCACGGTGGTGGTCGTCCACACCTGAGTCCGGCGGGGCGCCGCCCGGGAACCTCGGCCCCCTGCATCCGTCATAATGAACGGACGATGTCGTTACGGCCGTTGGCCCCCTCTGCGTGGCTCCTCGTGGTGGCGATGGCGTGTGGCGCCTGCGGCACCGCGCCCACGCCGGCCGAGCGGCCGGCCCCGGCGGGCGATGCGGCGCCGGCGCCCGCCGCCGTCGCTCCGGATCGCGCGCCGGTGTCTGCCGACCGGCGCATCGTGATTCTGGGCGACAGCCTCACCGCCGGTCTCGGGCTGCCCGACGAACAGGCGTATCCCTCCCTGCTCCAGTCGCGGCTCGCTGCTCGACAGGAGGGGTGGCGGGTCGTCAACGCCGGGGTCTCGGGCGATACGTCGGCCGGTGGCCTGCGTCGCCTCGATTGGTCGCTCGACGGCGGCGCGGCGGTGGTCGTCATCGCGCTCGGCGCCAACGACGGGCTGCGCGGGCTGCCGGTCGCCGACCTGCGCAAGAACCTCGACCAGGCGGTGCAGCGCGCGCAGGCGGCCGGCGCCCGGGTAGTGCTCGCCGGCATGCAGGCGCCGCCCAACACCGGACCTGAATACACCACCGCCTTCGAGGCCGTCTATCCGGCCATCGCCACCGCGCGCGGCGCCACGCTCGTCCCGTTCCTGCTCGAGGGCGTCGCCGGTGTCGAGACGCTGAACCAGGCGGACGGCATCCACCCCAACCAGGCCGGCGCGCGCCATGTCGCCGACACGGTCTGGCGCGCGCTCGAACCGGTCGTGCGCGAGCTCGAGGCCCTCCCCACCCGATGATCACCTTGCGCGGCGTCTCGAAGACGGTCGCCAGCGGCGACCGTCCGCTCACGATCCTCCATCCACTCGATCTCACGGTGCCAGACGGAGAGTTCCTGGCCATTGTCGGCCCGTCCGGCAGCGGCAAGACCACGCTGCTCGGGCTGATGGCGGGCCTCGATGCGCCCACCTCCGGCACCATCGACATCGGCGGCACCGACATCACCGCGCTCGATGAAGACCGGCTCGCCGTGCTGCGCGGCGCCCGCATCGGCTTCGTGTTCCAGTTCTTCCACCTGGTGCCATCGCTCACCGCGCTCGAGAACGTGCTCGTGCCGATGGAGCTGGTCGGCCGGCGCGGCGCCCGCGAACGCGCCACGACGCTTCTTGGCGAGGTCGGTCTGGCCGAACGCGCGCACCACTATCCGACGCAGCTCTCAGGCGGCGAGCAACAGCGGGTCGCCATCGCGCGCGCGCTGGCCAACGATCCGCCGCTCATCCTGGCCGACGAGCCGACCGGCAACCTCGACGGCGCCAACGGCCGGCACATCCTCGACTTGCTGCTGTCGGTGCGCACCGCCCGCAAGGTGACGCTGGTGCTGGTGACGCACGACGCCGAGATCGCGGCTTTGGCCGACACCCGGCTGACCCTGCGCGACGGGCGGCCGGTACCCGAACTCACGACCGCGGACGTCGGAGGCCCGCGATGAGGTTCGTCGCCGCGATGGCGATCCGCGAGATGCGCGCTTCATGGCGGCGGCTGTTGTTCTTCTTTCTCTGCATCGCGCTGGGCGTCGGCGCGATCGTCACGCTGCGCTCGGTCATTCAGAGCGTGCGGCAGGTCTTCGCCGGCGAGGCGCGCGCGCTGCTCGGCGCCGACCTCGTCGTGTCGAGCACCCGGCCCATCGCCGGCGAGGTCGCCCAGAAGGTCGAGGCGCGACTCACCGCCGCCGGCGTGCAGGTGACGCGCACCGCGGAGACCGCGACGATGGCTCGCGCCGGCATCGGCGTTGACGGGCCGGCCCGCATGGTCGAACTGAAGGCTGTCGGTCCGGGCTTTCCGTACTACGGCACGCTCGATCTCGAAGGCGGCACCCGCTACAGCCACGCGCTGGTGGCGGGCGGCGGGGCGCTGGTGCGGCCGGAACTGCTGGCGCAGCTCGGCATCGGCGTCGGCGACGCGATGGCGCTCGGCGGCCGGACCTTCACGGTGCGCGGCGTCATCGAAGCGGAGCCGGGGCGGCGTCTCGGCGCCTTCAGCCTCGGACCGCGTGTGATCGTCGATCTCGCGGACCTGGAGCAGACCTCGCTACTCGCGTTCGGGAGCCGGGTGACCTACCAGCGGCTCGTCAAGGTGCCCGATGCGGCGCTGGCCGGCCTCGTGACGGCGCTGCGAGACGACCTGAAGAACTCCTTCGTGCGCGTGCGGTCGTACACGACCACCGAGGGCGACCTCGGTGAAGACTTCGCGCGCGCCGAAAACTACCTGAGTCTGGTTGGCCTCATCGTGGTGATCCTGGGCGGCGTCGGCGTGTCGAGCGTCACTCGGGTGTTCGTGCAGCAGAAGATCAAGAGCATCGCGATCCTGAAGTGCCTCGGCGCGCGCGGCAGCCAGGTGCTGGCCGTCTACATGGCCCAGGTGCTGGCGCTCGGTGTGCTCGGCAGCGTGGTGGGCGTGCTCATCGCCATGGCCGTCATGGCGTGGATCCCGGCGTTCCTTGGGCCGGCGGTGACGGCGGGCATCAACGTCAGCTACCAGCTGACGCCGTCGGCGGTGGCGCAGGGAGCCGGCACCGGTCTGCTCGTCTCGATGCTGTTCGCGCTGGTGCCGCTGCTCGACGTGCGGCATGTCAAGCCGTCGCAACTGCTGCGCGACGAGGAGCTGGCAACGCGCCGTGACCCGGCGCGCCTGGCGGCCATTCTCGTGGTCGGCGGCGCGCTGGTCGGCGTCACGATGTGGCAGGCCGGCTCGGTGCGGATCGGCGGCATCGTCGCCGCCGGGTTCGCCGCGCTGGCGGTGGTGCTGTATTTCGCCGGCCGCGGCCTGATCGCAGCGGTGCGGCCGCTGGCGGCCTCGCCCTGGTTCCCGCTGCGCCACGCCGCGCTGCAGCTCACGCGCCCCGGCGGCCAGGTGCATCTGGTGCTGCTCACGGTGGGACTCGGCACCTTCTTCATCCTCGGCGTGCGCGCCCTGCAGGACAACCTGGTGCAGGAGGTGTCGGTGGACATGGCGGCCGACGCCCCCGACATGTTCCTGCTCGACATCCAACGCGACCAGCTCGACGGCGTGCTCGGCGCGCTGTCGGCGAGCCAGCCGGCCGGCGCGCCGGCGCCCAAGGCCCTGCCGGTGCTGCGCGCCAGGGTCACCGGCGTGCAGGGGCGCACGGTCACGCTCGACGACGTCGAGGACGTGCGCGGCCGCGGGTCGCTGGCGCGCGAGTACACGGTGACTTATCGGGCCGCGCTCGAAGCCAACGAGCGCATCGTGGCCGGCGCCGCCTGGGACGCGACGCCGGCGCCGAGCGGGGAAGTATCGATCGAAGAGAGCATCCGCGACCGCTTCGGGATCGACATCGGCGACACCATCCGCTTCGACGTGCTCGGACGCGTCGTGTCGGCGACGGTGACGACGGTGCGTCACGTCGAGTGGAGCGACAGCCGCGCCGGCGGCTTCATGTTCGTGTTCCGGCCCGGGTTGCTCGACACCGCGCCGCACGGTCACATCGCCTTCGTGCGGGGGCCGGCCTCGACCGCCGATCGGGCGCGCCTGCTGGGCGCGCTGGCGCGCGACTATCCCAATGTGTCGGTCATCGACGGGCGTGAGATGCTGGTGGCGATTACCACCGTGGTCGACAACGTCACGCTCGCCGTCACGGTGGTCGGCTCGCTCGTGGTCGTCAGCGGTTTGCTCATCCTCGTGGGCGCCGTCGCCATGACCAAGTTCCGCCGCGTCTACGAAGCGGCGATCCTCAAGACCCTCGGCGCCACCCGGCGGGTGATCGCGACCATGCTGTTCCTGGAATACGGGGTGCTCGGCGCGCTGGCCGGGGTGCTCGGGGCGGCCGGCGCCGCCGGGCTGACCTGGGCGCTCAGCCGTTTCGCCTTCGACATGACCTACCGGTCGCCCACGATGCTGCTGGCGGTGGGCGTGGCGGTGTGCGGCGTCACGGTCTCGCTGGTCGG
>JANNIB010000242.1:0-2412 GCA_031404695.1 Acidobacteriota bacterium | reverse complement strand
GGCGCGCGCGACGAACTGCGCCGTCTGTTCGCCGCGCACCCAGAGCGCCCCCGGCTCCATGAATGCCTGATCGTCGAGAGCAAAGACCACGACGTGGCCATAGCGAGCTGCCCGTAGTGCGAACGCCACGGTGCCGCGTGTGGCCAGCACGCGCGGACGCAGGGACGTCCGCTGCACGGAAGCCTCTGCCGCACCGTCCCCCCTGACGGTCACGGAGTGTGCGTCCACGGGCAGGTGGAGCACCAGTCCAGAGAAGCCATGCGGTCGACCATCGAGTCGCCACCGCTCCATCGGCACCTCCTGACGTCCGAGCGTCACGGTGACCTCACCGGTCAGAGCGTCGTGCGCGTCGATGAACAGGTCGTAGTCGCCGGCCGGCAGCTGCGGGATGCTGAGCAGCGGCTCGTCAGGACCGCCCAGGCGACCACGGCGGCTGGTGGCGATGTTCAGACGGCGCGGCGCGTCCTCGACGCTCAGCCGGCGCGTCGGCACGAGCTGCATCACGATCGGCGCGGCCCCCGGCGACCAGCGCGTGAGCCACGACATCTGCGAGGTCGTGGGCGTGACGACCTCGCGGCCGCGGCCGGTCCACGCGATCGTGCATGCGAGCATCACGACCACGGGCACCGACGCGACTGCCGCCGCCACGCGAAGGCGTGGCGCCAACCGTGCTGCCAGCACGGCCAGGGCAGCGACGACGAGCGTCGTCATCAGCCACACCGCCGCGTCCTCGAGGGCCAGGGTCATGCCGTCGCGATGCACGCTGGGCAGCGCCAGCGTGAGATCCACGGATCGACTGAGCCAGTCGAGCAGCGGCGCGTAGCCGTCGCGCCCGCTGAGGACGAAGGCCCCGCGATCGACGCCGACGAACGTCGCGGTGAGGGCCGCCGAGATCGCCAGCAGCACCCCGATGACGGCCCGCGTCGCCACACCTCCGCGCGCCCACAGCACGCCGATCGGCAGCGCCGCCATCGGCACCAGCGCCACGACGAACCGCGCCGGCGCGCTGTAGCCGCCCCACCACATCGGATAGCTGGCGGCCACGACCGTGTACGGCACCACCACGGCGAGCAGTTCCACCGTGAGGCGGCGCCGCTCACGCGCCAGCATGACGAGGCCGGCACAGGCCGTGACGAGGACGGGTGCGGTGGCGAACAGTCCGAACTGCTGGTCCACGAGCAGGCCCGCGAGGCCACTGGGGATGAAGGCGAGACCGCCCTCGGGCCGCGCCCCATACGGCGCCGCTGGATTCGCGGTGCCGTAGATGGCGTAGAAGTAGGCGAACCAGGCGACGGCCGACGCAATCGGCACGGTGAGCAAGCGCGCCAGATCCGCGCGGTGCGCGCCCTGCCGCCACAGGCGCAGGGCGAGCGCCACGCCGAGCACGCCGGCGATGAGCGCAAAGCGCGTGTGCAGCCACGGCAGCAGGGCCAGCGCCGCCCCCGTCGCCAGCCAGGCGCGACCCCGGACGCGCCGCGCGCCGGTGTCGAGAGCGACCAGCGCGCTCACACCCGACAGCGTGAGCGCCCCTCCTACCGGGTCGGGATAGATCGTGAACGCATGCAGCAACACCGGCGCGGCAGTGGCCACGGCGGCCACTGCGATCCACGCAGCCCCCGCAACGCCGCTCAGCAGGAACGCGAGCCGCCACAGCGTGGCCATCCCGAGGGCGCCGATGCCGACCACGGCGGTGACCGCTGCCGGATAGCCGCCGACCGCGAAGGCCGGCAGCACCAGCGCCGATACGCCGGGCGCATGAATCGAGTAGATCTGGCGATCAGTGCCGCGACGCATGAAGTCGGGCTTCAGGGCAGCATCGTAGTACTCCAGGTACTGCTCGTCGCGATGGTTGTTCTCGATCCTCAGGTCACCGTCGCGCAGCAGGCTCTGTGTAATCACGAGGTAGTGCGGTTCATCGCCCGCCGGCAGGCGAGGGCGGACGAGCCACCACGACGTCACGGCGAGCAGCGAGAACAGCACGCCGGCGAACCACGGGGCGTGGCTTGGCGACTGCCACCAGCCCTGGGACGTCGCGGACGCGGCATGGTGGGGCCGCGTGCCACGGATGAGCGGCCACGAGCATCCGCCGAGCACCGCCGTCCACACCGCGCCCTCGAGCGGCCCGTCCCAGAGCAGGAAGGCCCCGGGCACCGCGAACGGCAGCCACGGGAGCCACGGCAGCACGAGGAGCACCAGTGGAGCGAGCGCGAGACGCCCGGCAGCGGCCAGCGCGAGACCCACTCCCGCCAGTTGCAGGCCCGCGAGCCAGGACCAGGGTGGCAGGGCCCCGACGCGCGTCATGCGCGGCACATCCACCAGAGCGATGACGCCGAGGGAGACCCAGGCCGTGGAGCCGATGGCGACTCCGGCCAGAAGTCCGGCCAGCCGGGACGCGCGCGCGCCCTCGGCCGG
>JANNIB010000241.1:0-5334 GCA_031404695.1 Acidobacteriota bacterium | reverse complement strand
ATCCAGCCGGGCGCGCCACGTCCTGAGGGACGGGGCCGCGCACCGGCCGGCCTCAGGCACGCCGCGCCGCGCCGGCGCGTCGCGAGCGGGCTCGGTCCAGCCGGACAACTCACCTCATGGATCACCCGTGGCGCAGTACTTCCGCCAGCGCGACCCGCATGGCGCGGCGCATCGGCACCCATGTGGCCGCAGCGACGATCACGACAACTGAGGCGGTCACACCCGCATAGGTCGTGACGTCGAAACGGGGCACGCCGAACAGCAGGCTCTGCACCGCGGCGGTCGCGAGCGTCGCCGTGCCGAGCCCCAGCGCCAGACCGAAGGCGGCGAGGATCGCGGCCGAGACGGCTACACCTCTGGCGACGAGTCCCGCGGTGGCCCCGACCGCCAGCCTCACCGCGAACTCCCGGCGCCGTTCGGCCACGTCGAGCGCGACCATGCTGAAAAGACCAGTGGCTGTGAGCGCTGTCGCCACGGCCGCAAAGAGCGAGAACACCCACGCGCCGAAGCGCCACGGCGCCCAGGCGCGGCTCACCAGCGCGTCGAGCGCGGTGACGCCGTCCACAAGCGCCGTCGGGGCCACACGTCGCGCCTCGCGCTCACCATGGACGCCACGGCCAGCGGATTCCCGGCCGTGCGGATGACCAGGTCGGTGGCCGGCTGCGTCGACGGCGTGTGCGGGTCGTAGAGATCCAGCGACACCTCATCGAGCCCGCGGCAGCGCAGTCGCGCGCGCCGGCGCGCGTACTCCTTTCGTAGGACTTGTCAGAGCAAGCCATCGGCGATCGTCCGCGCCAGCCACGGGGCCACTGAATACTTGCCCGTGTCGACGGACACGTAGTTGCCGTGGCGCACCATGCCGATCCGGTCGCGCTGGTGCAACGTGGACGCCGGATCATCGAGCTGGCCGTAGCCGGCCGCGAACACCCAACCGCCCGCGAGCTGCCGCGACGCCGTGATGGGCGGCAACTGCGCCACGCCCGGCAGCACGGCGCCGAGGCGCGCGACGACCTCGTCGGCCAGTGCCGCGCGACGCTCGTCGGTGAGCGGCGTCAGGGCCGGCGGCGCCACGTCCGTTCCGCTGATCAGCAGGCCGGTGTCGTACCACGACAGGTAGAAATCCCGCCCGTTGTAGTTCTTCACGTCCCCAAAGGGTCCGGTGACGACGACGACGTTGGGCAGGGTCACCGGCTCGGTCGTGCGCAGGAACACCGCGACCCGGTAGCGATGGCTCCAGGTGGACGGCGGCGGCAGGCCGAGCGTGGCATCGATCGCCAGACGCCCCTCCCACAGTGCGTTGACGACCGCATCGAACGGTCCGTGGCCGCCGCCTGCGGTGGTCACGCGCAGGCGACCGTGGAGGCCGTGTGGTCCTGGCGCGATGCCGGTCACGTGCGTCTCGAGACGCAGGTCGAGCAACGGCTCGGCGGCGACGGCCCCAACCAGGCGATCGGCCACCCAGCGCGTCGAGACCGACCGTTCCGGCACGCGGAAGCCGGCGACGATCTGGTCGCGGTCGCACAGCGCGTCGAGTGCCGAGGGGGTGAGCCGCTCGACGTGCGCGTCGCGGATCGGGCCGAGGTAGTGCGCGGCATCGGGGGTGGCCGGCGGCCAGCGCGGTCACCGCGTCGTAGTAGTGCGCCGCGGCCTCGGCCGTCACCACCGATTGGCGATGCACCAGGTACAGATCGTCGGCCGGGGACAGCGCGTCGTCCAGGCGTTGGCCGATCAGGGATTCGACCAGGGGCCGGAAGGCGAGGCCGCCCGGCAACAGACGCGTCGCCGTGCGCAGCGACGGGTCTGCAGCATACAGATGGCCGAGGTGGATCTTGCCCTCGTTCCACCGGCTGGCACCCGCACACACAGCCACGCCGGCGTCGAAGAGCGTGACGCGCGCGCCGCCGCGCGCCAGCAACAGTGCGGTCGAGACGCCCATGATGCCGGCGCCAAGGACCGCCACGTGCTTCACCCGCAAGATTGTATGCTGAGACCTCAGCGCTTCGCGTCGCCTCCACGCATGCCGGTCCTGCCTCGCCTCTCGATTGTCATCGCCACCTACAACCGCGCCGCGCTGCTGGCGCATGCGGTCGAGAGCGTACGTCGTTCGAGCATCGACGACTGGGAACTGCTGGTGGTGGGTGATGGCTGCACCGACAACTCGGCCGACGTCATTGCCGGCCTCGACGACCCGCGTATCACGTTCGTCAATCTGCCGGCCAACGTCGGCGAGCAGTCGGCCCCCAACAACGAAGGCCTGCGGCGCGCGCGCGGACGCTACGTGGCGTTCCTCAATCACGACGATCTGTTCTTCCCCGATCACCTCGAGACCGCCCTGCGGCACCTCGACCGGGAACAGGCCGACTTCGTCTGGTCGCCGCTGCTGGTCGCGCTGCCAGTGACGCCCCCGGCCCCACCTGACGTCGAGTCATTCCGCCTGAGCGGCGTGCCGTTCGGCCCCGACTACGATCCGCGCATCTTCGTGTTCGCGTCGTCGTGGGTGCTGACGCGCGAGCTGGCGTCGCGCGTGGGCCCGTGGCGTTCGGCGCGCGACCTGTTCGTGTCGCCGTCGCAGGACTGGCTGTTCCGGGCCTGGAAGTCGGGTGCCCGGATGCGCTTCCAGCCGACGCCGACCGTCCTGGCCGTGCCGTCGAGTGCCCGCGCCGGCAGCTACAGGAGCGCCGGCAGTCCGGAGCACGATCGCCTGGCGGCGGCCATGCGCACGGCCCCGGACTTCCGCCATCGCGCGATCGCCTCGGCGGCGCTCTGCGGCGAGCGCGACGCCAATGCCTATCGCTTCGGGGTGGTCTGGGCTGACGCACTGCGCGCGCTGGCGTTCCGGCCCGTGGCCGCGGCGGCGATGGCGTGCGGCGCGCATCCGTATGCGCCGTTCTCGGCATTGCGCTACGGCCGGCGCGGCAATCTCGTGAGCGCGATCCGGCGCAAGACCGGCCTGCCCGGCCTCGACCCGCGAGCGCCGCGCTGAACGCCAGGGGAACGCGAGTCTAGGGCGACAGGCGTCCGTACTTCTTCAGCAGTGCCCGCAGCTGATCCACCGGCAAGGCGTGGGCGGTGTTGCCGTCGATGCCGGTCATCGTCTCGGCCGCCACCAGCGCATTGACGATCGCCTCTTCGGTGGCGTCCACGGTCGCTTCGAACAGCGGCGACAGATCGCCGTTCGGGAGCCATGTGATCGCGGTGGCGCCGCTTTCGGCGGCCGCACCGGGGTTGGCGGTGGAAAACGCGATGAAGATGTCGCCGGAGCCGTTCGACGCCGTGCCGCCGAGTCGCGCGATGCCCATCGGCACCCGCCGCGCCACGCGTTCGAGCTGGTGCGGCAGCAGCGGCGCGGTGGTGGCGACGACCACGATGATCGAACCGTCGCGATCGGCTGGCGGCGCCGGTGCGCGACGACGTTCGGCGCCGGCAATCTCGCGTCCCACCGGCACGCCGGCAATCGTCAAGCTGTCGCGCGTGCCGTAGTTGGCCTGCACCAGCACGCCCACGGTATGGCCGGCGACGACCCGGCTCGACGTGCCGATGCCGCCCTTGAAGCCGTGCGCCACCATGCCGGTGCCACCGCCCACGTTGCCCTCGGGCACGGCGGCGCCGCGGGCGTTCGTCAGCGCTTGGAAGGCATGCACCTTGGTGACGTGCTGGCCCTGGCCGTCGTTCAGGAACGAATCCGACGTCTCGCCGACCACCGGTTGGTGCCATGGGATGGGCGTCTTCAGCACCTCGTGGAAGTAGCTGTTCACGGCGTCGCGGACCACGCCGACCGAGTAAGTGCCGGTCGTCATCACCGGGCCGCCGAGCACACCGCCTTCAACGACCCACGGCGCGCCGGTCATCTCGCCGAAGCCGTTGCCGGCAAACCAGCCGGCAAACACCGGCGCCCACTGTTTGCCACGCGGCCACACCGCCGTCACGCCCGTGCGCACGGGGCCCTGGCCCACCACGAGCGCGCCGTCACCGTGCACCACCGTCGCGTGACCCACTTCCACGCCGGGCACGTCGGTGATCGCATTCAACGGTCCGGGCGCGCCGTGGAACGGCACGCCGAGTGCGCGGGCCCGCGGCTTGGATTGCGCACTCGGCGCAGATATCGCCAGCAGTACGCAGATCCCGACAAGGGCCCTGCCCAGGTTGGCACGAAATCGGCGCAGGAAACGTGCCATTTGAGGCAGGCCGACTATTCGCCGCCACCGATGAACTTGTCGGCGTCGTCGGCGAACAGCACGTTGAAAGTCGTGAGCGAGCCGTAGCAGCCGGTGATGTAACTCTGCACCTTCAGTTTCTGATCGTCGGGCAGGTCCGAGGCGTTCAGCTGCTGTTCGAGCGTCCGCAGGCGATTGCGGAGCATGACGATCTTGTGAAAGAAGGTCTCGATCGGCCAGCTCTTCTCCTGCACGCCGGGCTTGCCGGGCCGCAGCACCAGATCGCCGCCGCGCCATTTCTCGGCCGGCGCCGCCGGCGTCAGGCCGGTCTCTTCGCGGATGATGCGGCGCAGCAGCGCTTCGAGGTTGACGCCGGACGGATCGCTCATGACGGGCTCCGAGATCTCGCGCTCTCCAACGAGCGGCAGGGCGAGGGAGGGGACAGCAGCCGACGCCGGCCGCGCGGGACGGGTGGACGTGGGCGCCACCGGCGTGCCGGCAATGGCCATGCGCGCGCCACCGCGGAAGTTGTGCTCGCTGCGGCAGAAGTCGCAGGTGACGCGCAGCGGCTGGCCGTCGCCGTCGACCACCACGACCGTGTGTATCCGATCGACGTGACAGGCGCGGCAGTAGTCTTCGACGGTCTGTCCGGCGCGGTAGGCGCGTGTCGTCATCGCTGGTCGATCATGCCACGGCTGGTGTGACGGACGGGCGGCGGCTACGGGATGGTGACGATGACGTCGTTCGAGGCGCGCCCGACGCCGCAGGCGTTCACCGCGCGGATGCGCACGTGGTACTGGCCGGCCGGCGCCGGCGTGGTGAAGGTGGTGCGACGTCCGAGCGGGATGGCGCCGATGTCAGCGCCGCCGGGTGCGCGCCCGGCCTCGAGCAGGTAGCCCACGGCGGTGGCGGCGTCGGCGGAGGTGGCGGCGGCCTGCACGCTCGGGCTCCACTGCAACGACACCTGGCCGGCCACGGCGCGTCCGCTGAGCGCGATGGCGAAGTCGGGAGCCTGGCAGGCCCCGGCCGGGGCCAGGCGCAGTTCGTTCGAGGTGCCGGATCCGCCGACGGCCCGCCGCGGAGTACTTCGCCAAGGGTGCCTTCGAGCAGTACCAGCTGCCGTATACGATCGTCCGGCCGTTCAACTGCGTGGGCATCGGCGAGCGTCGGGCGTTGCGCG
>JANNIB010000240.1:0-5160 GCA_031404695.1 Acidobacteriota bacterium | reverse complement strand
CCCCGGCCCTTCGGTGCCGAGCCGCTCCCGAAGGATATGGCTACTGCTGTTGCTGCTGTTGTTGTTGTTCGGTCAGCGGATCGGCGGCTTCTTCCGGCGCCAACACTTCGGCCGTCCACGTGGCGGCGGCCACGACGGCGGCATCGAGCGTGGGCAACGCCTCGCCCGGCGTCACCTCGACGTTGACTTCGAGGCTGCTGGCGGCGCCGCCCTTGTAGACCCCGCGCGTCGGCGGCACGTCGGCGTAGTCGCGTCCGATCGCGACCCGCACGTGACGCTGGCCGGCCTCGATGTCGTTGGTCGGGTCGACGCCCACCCAGCCGAGTCCCGGCAGCAGCACTTCGACCCAGGCGTGGGTGGCAATCGTCGTCGGCCCGTCGTCTTCGCCGAGCGCGCGCGGCGCGATGTAGCCGCTCACGTAGCGGCACGGCAGGCCGATGCGGCGCAGCAGCGCCAGCATGATGTGGGTGAAATCCTGGCAGACGCCGCGGCGTGATTCGAGCGCTTCGCTGATCGGCGAGTCGACGCGCGTCGAGTTCGGCGCGTAGGCAAACGTCTGGTGCATGGCGGCCATCAGCGACCGCACGGTGCCCAGCGGGTCGGCGGTGCGCTCGGCCAGCGGTCCGAGGGCGGTCGCAAACGCGACCAGCGCCTCGCTCCACACGGCGAAATGGCTGGGCTGCCTGAAATCCCAGTGCTCGCCGCGGTCGGCCCAGTCGTCCACCTCCTGCCAGCTCTCCATGCCGAGGGCTGCGGGCAGCTCCGGCGGCGCCTCGAGCTGCACCTGCGCGCGAGCCGTCACCGCCAGCCGTCCGTGCCGGCGTGGCAGGTCGAAGTGGTGCACCCAGTTGCCGAGAAAATCGCGGTAGGCGAACACCCGCGCCCGCGGCTGCAGGTCGACCTCGAACTGCAGGCAGCGCTGGGTGGCATCAGAGGCCGGGCGCATCCGCAGTTCCATCACGCTCTCGCTCACGGGCGAGGCGTACTGGAAGCGCGTCAGATGACGAATGGCGTAGTGGGTGGCCACGAAACGGTTACGTCAGGCGAGGCCGATGTCGATCGGATACGCGATGTATTGCTGGTGCACTGCCGCGTTGATCAGATTGGCCTGCCGCACGATTCCCTGAAGATACGCCGGAAGCTCCCCCATGATCTCGTCGATCTGTCCGTAGTCGAGCGACGCCAGCAGGCGCCCGGCCAGCCGTTCGCTGCGCCCGTTGACCCGGCCCGTCAGTCCGGCGATACATTTGAGCGCCGCGTTCACGCGGCCGGCGGCGAAGTGGATGCTGCGCGGAAACTCCGGATTGAGCACCAGGAACTCGGCGATGCGCTGCGGCCGGACGTCGGCGGTGTAGTGGCGGCAGTAGGCCTCGAACCCGCAGACCGACTTCAGCAGGCCCACCCACTCGACGAACTCGCTCACGCCCGGCAGGCCGCCCGCGTCAGGTGGCGCCTCGCGGAACTGCACGTCCAGAAGCGAGGCGGTGGCGCTGGCGCGCTCGAGATAGCGCCCGAGTTCGATGTAGTGCCAGCCTTCGCCGTGGGTCATGGTGGCGTCGGTCACGCCCTGAATCTGATGGACGCCGTTGATGGTGGCGCTCAGGAACTCGTGGGTGCCGGCGGTCCACTCGGAATCCACCGGCTGGCGTTTCTGGACCAGCAGGTAGAGGCGGTTGATCTCCTCCCACATCTCGGAGCTGATCTCTTCGCGCACCTGCCGCGCGTTTTCGCGGGCAGCGCCGACGCAGGCGGCAATCGACTCGCGGTTGGCCAGATCCACGGTGGCCCGTTCAACCACGTCCGGCGTCGTCGGCACCTGCCACGGGGGCGGGTCGGGCAGGCTGGCCAGCAGCCGGCCCCAGTGCCTGGCGGCATCGGCCGGCGCGCGGTCGAGCGTCAGGTTCAGGTTGACGTTCACGAGCCGCGCCGTGTGTTCGGCGCGCTCGAGATAGCGACTCATCCAGTAGAGGCTTTCGGCCACCCGCGAGAGCATCGTCAGAGCCCTCCGTCCAGCGCCGCGATGGGCCCGGTGCGCGCGTCTTTGTGCAGCACCCAGGTGTCCTTGCTGCCGCCGCCCTGCGACGAGTTGACGACCAGCGATCCCTTCTTGAGGGCCACCCGCGTGAGCCCGCCCGGCGCGATCACCACTTCTTCACCCGACAGGATGTAAGGACGCAGGTCCACGTGCCGCGACTCGATCCGGCCGTCCACGAAACACGGCGCGGCCGACAGGGCCAGCGTCGGCTGCGCGATGTAGTTGCGGGGGTCGGCGAGGATGGCACGCCGGAACTCGTCACGCTGGGCGGCGGTGCTGTGCGGCCCGATGAGCATGCCGTAGCCGCCCGACTCGCCCACCGCCTTGACGACCACCTGGTCGAGGCGGTCGAGCACGTGCTGGCGCTCGGCCTCCTTCGACATCTGCCAGGTCTCGATGTTGGCCAGGATCGGATCCTGATCCAGGTAGTACTTGATGAGCGCCGGCACGTAGGCGTAGAGCGCCTTGTCGTCGGCCACGCCGGTGCCGACGGCGTTGGTCAGGGCGACGTTCCCGGAGCGGTAGGCGTTGAAGAGGCCGGGGACGCCCAGCGTCGAATCGGCGCGAAACGCCAGCGGATCGATGAAGTCGTCGTCGACGCGCCGGTAGATGACGTCCACGCGCTGCGGCCCGGCGGTGGTGCGCATGTAGACGACGTTGTCGTGCACGAAGAGGTCGCGGCCCTCGACCAGCGCGATGCCCATCTGGCGGGCCAGGAACGTGTGCTCGAAGTAGGCGGAGTTGAAGACGCCCGGCGTCAGCAGCACGATCGTCGGCTCGGGGCGATGCGCAGGGGCCAGCGCCCGCAGCGTCGCCAGCAACGCCTGGCCGTAGTGATCCACCGGCCGCACGTCGTAGCTGCTGAAGAGCAGCGGGAAGATGCGCTTGATGACCTGACGATTGGTGAGCATGTAGCTCACGCCGCTTGGCACCCGCAGGTTGTCTTCGAGCACCGCGAAGCTGCCGTCGGGCAGCCGCACCAGGTCGGTGCCGGCAACCGACACGTAGATGTCGTGGCGCACCGCCACGCCCTGCATCTCGCGGCGGAAGTGCTTGCAGCTGTAGACCAGCTCGCGTGGCACGATCCCGTCGGCGAGCACAGTGGCGTCGGTGTAGAGGTCCTTCAAGAACAGGTTGAGCGCGGTGATGCGCTGCGTCAGGCCGCGCTCGATCGTGTCCCACTCACCGGCCGTGATGATGCGCGGGATGAGGTCGTAGGGGAAGATCCGCTCGGTGCCTTCGTTCTGACCGTAGACGGTGAAGGTGATGCCCTGGTGGAGGAACGCGAGATCGGCCGCCGTCTGCCGCTGACGCAGCTCCTGAGGGTCGACGGCGACCAGCCGGTGGTAGAGCGCGGCGTAGTGCTCGCGGGCCACACCGAGCCCATCGAACATCTCGTCGTAGCCGCCACCGAGCGCGTAGCTCTGGAACTGCGGCAGGTGCTGGAGCCGGGCCAGGCCGCCGGCATCGTGGGGAGGAACCAGACGCATACCTGCGACAGACTCTCTGGCCACGCATGCGGCGCTGTCAAGTCAAACCGTCTGATGCGTGCGCGGCATGGGCCGATCGGTGCTGGCGCATGCCGGTAAGCGTCGGGTCGCGACGGTCGTAACCCGAGTGCGATACCCTTGCGGTCGATCGCCTTCCGCCGATGATCAGCTCTTCGACCGACACCGCCGCCGCATCCGACCTGCTGAGCCGGCGTGTGGCTCCGCCCTTCGCGGATCCGTCATGACCACCGCCGAGACGTCGCCGCTCGCTCGTCTGCTGAAGACGGTGGCCAGGGTTGAACCGGAAGAGGTGAAGGCCGTCACCATCTCGTTCGTCTACTTCGCCCTGCTGATGGGCAGCTATTTCGTGGTCCGGCCGGTGCGTGATGCCATGGGCACGGTCTACGGTGTCCGAAGCCTCGAGGAACTCTACACCGGCACCTTCATCGCCAGCTTCTTCCTGGCCCCGGCCTACGCGTTTCTCGCTTCGCGCATCACGCTGTCGGCCTTCCTGCCGTGGGTCTACGGCTTCATCGCCGTGACGATGCTCGGTTTCTACGCGCTCTTCGAGTCGCTCGGCGGGCAGCAGGATCGCTGGGTGGCGGCGGCGTTCTTCGTGTGGGTGAGCACTTTCAACGTGCTCATCATCTCGGTCTTCTGGAGCCTGATGGCCGACACGTTCTCCCGCACGCAGGCCAAGCGCCTGTTCGGGTTCGTGGCCGCGGGCGGCACCGTGGGCACCATCGGCGGCCCGGCGCTGGCGGCGCTGCTCGTGGATGCCGTCGGCACCAACACGCTGATGCTTATCTCGGCCGGCGGCTTCGTCGTCACGGCGTGGCTCGTGCGGGTGCTGGAGCGCGAGAAGAGCCGGTTGCGGGCCCTCGGGCACGACGCGCAGGCGACCACCCTCGATCGCACGCTGGGCGGCAATCCCGTGGAAGGCTTCACGCTGCTCTTCCGCTCGCCCTACCTGCTGATGATCGCGCTCTTCATCCTGTTGATGACCACGATCTCCACCATCATCTACTTCCAGCTCGGCGACCTCATCACCAGGGCGTTCGAGAGCCGCGAGGCCCGCACGCGCGCCTACGCGATGATCGATCTGGCCGTGAACGGCAGCACGGTGTTCCTGCAGCTGTTCGGCACCGGACGGCTGATCGAACGCTTCGGCGTCACCGCCGGCCTGGTCCTGAACCCGCTCATCATGGTGTTCGCGTTCCTGGCGGTGGCGTTTTCCCCAGTGCTGCTGGTGCTGGGGTCGATTCAGGTGGTGCGGCGCTTCGCCGAATACGCCATCGCCAAGCCCAGCCGCGAGATGCTCTTCACGGTGGTCGATCAGGAGAGCAAGTACAAGGCGAAGAACGTCATCGACACCGTGGTCTACCGCTTCGGCGACGTGACCTCGGCGTGGCTCAGTGCGGCGGTGCTGCCGTACGGCGTCGCCGGCCTGGCCGTGGCCGGCATCGTCATGTCGGCCGTGTGGTTTCCGATCGCCTACCGGCTCGGCCGACGCTACGAAAGCGTCCGCACTGGAGAAGTGCTCGGCCCGACGCCGAACGCGGCGGGCGACGTCGCTCGCTGACACGTGGAGGATTCACCTGTGACGAAGCTCACCCGCCGTGACTGGCTTGCGCT
>JANNIB010000239.1:0-11317 GCA_031404695.1 Acidobacteriota bacterium | reverse complement strand
ATGATCTTCTACGGCGGCGACAAGTTCGCCGGCTGGAAGGGCGACATGCTCGTGGGCGGCATGAGCGGCCAGCGCCTGGTGCGCATGACGCTCAAGGGACGCCGCGTCGTTGCCGACGAGATCCTGATTCAGGGCATGGGCCGCATGCGCGACGTGCAGCAGGGGCCCGATGGCTCGATCTACGTGGCCATCGACGCCGACGTGCGCGGCGTGGACGGCGCTGCGACGCCGGTCTTCAAGCTGGTGCCGGTGGAGCGCGCGGCGACGGCCACGAAGCGTTAGTTAGGGCAGATCCGACGTCGCGCGCGCGCGATGCGCGGCCAGGAAGTCACCCACGCGGATGCCGTAGCCGTCCCCGGTAACCCGCAGCGCCTGGCCATGGCCGGCGCCCGGCACGATCCAGAGCGTGACCCGATCGGGATTTGCCCGCTGCAGACGCTCGGCATTGACCGGCGGCGAGTTGTCGTCGAGCGCGCCGTGGATGGCCAACACGGGCGGCCCCGGACGGCTGATGGCATCCACCGCAGACGCCTCCGCCAGGCGGATGCCGTAGCGCAGGCGCGCGTAAAGAAAGCCGAGCTCCACGGCGGGCCGCAGCACCGTCTGCCCCACCAGCCGCGGCAGGTGGAGGCGCTGGTTGATGCGCTCGTAGGCGACGTCGCGCAGGCTCGAATACGGCGAATCAGCCACCACCGCACAGACGCGCCGCGCATCGGCGGCGTGAATGGCCACCGCGGCGCCGAGGGAGGTGCCGAACACATACAGGCAGCCCTCGCGGCTCGTTTCGCGTTCCAGTCGCGCGAGCCAGCGACGCGCGTCGTCGGCCTCGAGCACGCCGAAGGTGCCGCTGTCGCCGGCGCTGTCACCGTTGGCGCGCAGGTCCGCGAGCAGCGTGGTGTATCCCTGAGCTACGAACAGGCGCGCGGCAGCCAGCACGCCGGCCCGATTCGAGACGATGCCGTGGAAGAGCAACATCGCGTGACCGGAGGCACGGGCCGGGGTGACCAGCCACCCATGCTGTACGGCGCCGTCGCTGGCGGTGATGCTGACGGCGCTCAAGGCCGCACCAAGATCGGCAGCCATCGCTTCCGCCTGGCGCGTGTGGTCGCTCGTGAGCGCCAGACGCGGGCGATGCAGTGAGACGTCGGTGACGTAGGCCCCGCCGGCGGCGCAGACGGTGAGGTAGGCGCCAGCGACCAGCGCTGCCCTCCTGACAACGCGGTGATTCACCCGTCGATACTCATCGGCGCGTGATCAGCGGACTACTCGCTGAAGACTTCCGTCAGTCGCAACGACAATCCCGGGAACAGCGGCGACTCCAGCGCCTCGTCGCGTTCGAGCGACAGCTCGGCGACGCGCTCGAAGCGCCCTTCAGCAGACCGGTACACCTTGATCACCTCGAGCTCAGGGTCGACCACCCAGTACTCGCTCACGCCGAAGCGTTGGTATAGCCGCCGTTTCACCGTCTCATCGCGCCGGCGTGTCGACGGGGAGCCAATCTCGACCACCAGGTCCGGGGCGCCGAGCACGTGTGCCGCGGTCAGGACGTCTGCCTGCCGGGCCTTCGAGACGAACAGCAAATCAGGCTCGACGACGTCGAATTCCGAAAAGACGACGTCCAGGGGCGCCGCGAACACCCGGCCCACGGGCCGCTGGCGCAGGTAGGTCCAGATGAGGCCGTGTAGATTGCCGGCGACTGTCTGGTGCTTCGTGTTCGGCGACGGCGTCACGACGTGCGCTCCGTCGATCAACTCGTGCCGTTTCCCGTCGTCGGGGAAGTGCACGAAGTCATCGTAGGTGAGCCGTACGTCGGAGGCCGATGGCCGCATTGGATCGCTCCCGGACATGAGGGCATTGTAGGCGATGCTGCGAAACGCGTGCCGCGACGGGCGGGCCAGTAAAGGCTCAGCCTGAGCGACGTTGGAATGCGAGAACTGCGACCGCCGCGTTTGGTTCACAACGCAGGTTCTGCGCGGTCGCCCCCTGCCGCCAGGGCGGCAGGGGTAACATGAGGTGGATGGTGTTCGACTGCGAGCGGCGCGCGCGACTGGGCGCGCAGGAGTGCCTCACGGGCTGCCCGACCCGTGCCGACGTGGGCGGCTTCCGCTTCGCGCGGGTCGAACGCCTGGACGATGCGCCCGCGGCCGAGCCGCACCTCGTAGACGTGGCGCTACTCGACATGCACCACGGCTGGCCGAACCTCGGCCACGAAGCGCTGGTGGACGTGATCCAGAGCGCGGTGTGCGACATGCGCGACGAGCTGGTGGCGGCGGGCCTCAGCGTGCGCGTGCTGTCGTACGACGTGCGCCGTGGCAGGGCGCTGCCCGACCACCGCTCCGGCCGGCATGCGCTCTACGTGGGCACGGGCGGGCCCGGCCATCTCGACCCCCTGATGAACGACGGCCGCGACGGCTCGCAGGGCATCGTCGAAGTTCCGGCGTGGGAAGGGCCGCTCTTCGCACTCTTCGACGCCATCCGAAGCGACCCGCGCGCCTCGCTCATCGCCGTGTGCCACAGCTTCGGCGTGATGTGCCGCTGGCTGGGCGTGGCCGATGCGGTGCTGCGCGGACCCGAGCGTGGCGGCAAGAGCGTGGGCGTGCGCTACAACGACCTCCTGCCGGCCGGACAGATGCATCCGTGGTTCTCGCGCTTCGCCCACGAACTGAAAGACGGCACGCGCTTCCCGGTGCTCGACAATCGCCTCTACGACATGGTGGCCACGAGCCCGGCCCCGGTCGGCGTTCGCGTGCTGGCCGTGGATTGCGACGACGCCGGCAACCCGACCGATGCGGTCACGATGGTGGAGGTGGTGGGCACGGAGGCCGACGGCATCCCCCGCATCCTCGGCGTGAATCACCATCCCGAGATCGTCAACCGCCAGCGCCAGATCGCGCTGCTCGAGAAGAAGCGCGCGCGCGGCGTCGTGAACGAGACGTGGTTCAACGAGCGCTGGACGGTGCTGACGGAGCAGGTGGAAGATGACTCCGACGATCACCTGCTGCACTTGACGTCGAACTACACGCTGATGGGGCCGATTCGCGCCGCCCTGCATCGGGAAGTGCGGTTCCGGGCGGGGACGCTGCGCGTCGAGGTGTGAGCTTCCCGAGGGCTACGCCGATGGAGCAGACCGCGAACTCGATGTCGTTCGAGGAATGGGCGCAGGCGGTTGACGTCCTGTGTTGGCGGCATTTCGCTTGTAACTGGGACGACTTGGCAGGCGATCTCGAGCCCTTGCAGTGCAGCTACGAGGACGGGGAGACGCCGCGCGAGTTCATCGAGTGGCTGGCGCGGAAGTTTGATCTGACGTGGACGGATGCGGTTCCGTATCTGCGGCGAGGCCAGCTCGAGCGATGACCGCCGAATCCTGAGGGGATGCTTGAGCTATCCTGCAGGCCGTGTCAGCACTCGAGTCCTCGCGGCGCGTTTCCGCCTACTACTCGGCGCCCATCTCTGAGTTCCTGACGGCATCCATCGCAACGATTGTCGGAACCCTCGTAAGAAACGACCCGTTCGCCCAAATCGAAGCGACCCAGCGCTCGGCCTGGGAAGAGCAAATCGAGATCCTGCAGGAAGCTCTTCAGGCGATTGATGGCACTGTGTTTCTCGAATTCGACGTGCCGCGACTGGGCAGCCGGATCGACGCAGTCGTCGTGTCTGGACCAACGGTGTTTCCGATTGAGTTCAAGTGTGGGGAGTCGAAGTTCACCGCCGACGCATTCAATCAAGCGTGGGACTACGGACTTGACCTGAAGAACTTCCACGCTGAGAGTCGTTCGGCGGCACTGCTGCCTGTGTTGGTCGCCACGAATGCCTCGCGAGGCGACACCCGCTGGGAGCCTCCACACCCTGACGGCGTGAGGCCGCCACGGCGAGTGATTCCCGCAGAACTGGGACAGGCACTGGCTGAAGGGCTCGCCGAGTCGCAGGGGGCAGACATTGATGCAGACGTTTGGGGTCGAGGAGCCTACCGGCCGACCCCCACGATCATCGAAGCGGCTCGTGCTTTGTATTCACGCCACACGGTAGACGCCATCGCTCGCAACGATGCTGGAACGAAGAACCTCGGAGTCACGGCTCATGCCGTCGAAGAGGTCATCGAGCGTGCACGCTCGACCAGCGAGAAGGCGATCGTGTTCGTGACGGGCGTGCCAGGCGCCGGCAAGACTCTTGTCGGACTTGATGTTGCCACACGACGGCGGCGCCTTGGGGACGCCCGCGCGGTATTCCTGTCGGGCAACGGACCGTTGGTCTCTGTTCTTCAGGAAGCCCTGACGCGAGATGAGCTACGTCGGCAGGGCGCGGGCGCTAGAAAAGGCGCCATCCGCCAACAGGTTAAGCCGTTCATCCAGAACATTCACCACTTCAGGGATGAGGGCGTTCGAAACTCAGACGCGCCATTTGACCACGTTGTGATCTTCGACGAAGCTCAGCGCGCCTGGAACCTCGCCAAGACCGCGGACTTCATGAAGCGTCGAAAGGGGATTTCGAACTTCGCTCAGTCAGAGTCGGCGTTTCTCGTCTCCTACCTGGATAGACATGACGAATGGGCAGTCGTCATTTTCCTCGTCGGCGGCGGGCAGGAGATCCACACGGGGGAGGCTGGCATCGCGGCCTGGCTTGAAGCGGTTCGAACGGCCTTCCCTCACTGGCGCACCTATATCTCGACAGGCCTGACAGACGCAGAGTACGCCGCCGAGGGGGCCATCGCGGATCTTGCTGCCGGAGGGCGACTGGTGACTGACGGTCGACTACACTTGGCGACCTCCATGCGATCGTTTCGCTCGGAGAAGGTGTCGGCATTCGTGAAGGCGCTCCTGGACTGCGACATCCCCGGGGCCCGCAATACTCTTCGCGAGGTCTCGCAGCGGTACCCAATCGTCGCCACCCGTGATCTGAATCAAGCCAAGCGGTGGATCAGAGATCGCGCACGAGGGTCCGAGCAAGTCGGCCTCGTCGCTTCGTCTCAGGCAATGCGCTTGAAGCCACACGCGATTGATATTCGCGTGAGCGTCGATCCAGTGCACTGGTGCCTCGGCCCCAGGACGGACACCCGATCCAGCCACTTCCTAGAAGATGCCGCGACCGAATTCCAGGTCCAGGGCCTTGAGGTGGACTGGGCCTGCGTAACGTGGGATGCCGACCTGAGGTTTCGCGACTGGGAGTGGCGGCACCACGCGTTTAGAGGCGACAAGTGGACGAACATCCAGAAAGACGATAGGCAGCGATACCTGTTGAACGCCTATCGGGTCCTGCTCACACGCGCCCGCCAGGGCATGGCCATCTTCGTCCCCCCTGGCGACATGAACGATCCAACGCGGACACCGGAGTTCTACGACGGCACATTCCGGTACTTGACGGACGAGCTCGGCGTGACAGTTCTCTGATTCGTGCAGCGGCGGCCGAAGCACTATCTTGGCGGCACCCGCCCATGGGCGATCACGATGACCGGGGCTGATCCCTGAATGCTGGCCCCAACGGGGACAGCGGCGTTTCCGCGGAAACGCCGTCGTTTAAAGCGGCTGCCGCCACCCCTGCTGGCGCGAATCGTGCAGTCCCCTCCCCCGAGGTACTGACATGGCCAAGCTCAAAGACATGAAAGATTCCGTCGTCACCCGCGCCAAGGCCGGCAAGAAAGCCGTCACTGACGCCGCAACGGCCGCGTCCGACGCCGTCACCCGAGCCCGAGTGGGCGCGTCGTCCATGGCCCTCACCGCTTCCAGGAAGCTGGCGCCTCCCACCCAGAAAGGGAAGGGCGTGAAACGGGCGCTCATGGCCGCCGGAGCCGTCGCGGGCGTCGCGGTGGTCGCCGCCGCCAGCGCGGGTGCAGCGCGAGCGCGGAAGCGGTAGTCTCTTCCGCACATGATGCGAATGCGCGGGTTTCTCCTGGCGGCAGCGGCCGCCGCCATCGCCGGGGCCGGCCTCGTGCTGGCCCAACCCGCCGCCGAACGCGGCGTCACGCCCACCACGATCGCCTTCGGGCTCGAGGAACAAGCGAACTCGTTCTCGACGGACGAGGAGAATCTCGGCTTCCGCCGCACCATCACCTGGGAGGGCTACCCGCGCACGGGCGGCGACGCCGCCGCGGAAGCCGTGGCCAACGCCACCCTCTGATGGACGTGGACGGCGTGCTGGCGCTCGTGAACTGGGGCGGTCCGCAGTCGATGACGCTGCTGAAGCTGGCGGCCGACCGGCGCGTGCCCTACCTGTTCCCGCACACGGCGCTCGTGTCATCCGAGGGGCAGCGGTACTTGTTCACGTCGTTCCCGCGCTTCGAGGGCGAGGCGGCGGTGATGTTCCCGCCGGCACCCTCCCGATCGAATCGCGCGACCCGGGGGACGTCGTGGCCGGCGTGAAGCGCCTGGTAGACGGGGGCGCTACCGCCATCGTGATGGCGCTCTATCCGGCGCAGGCCAGGAAGGTGGTCGAGGCCAAGGGCACGCTGGGCTGGCGCGGCACGCTGGTCTCGACCGGGCCCCTGACCGACGAGCAATACCTCAACGTGCCCGGCAACCACGCCAACGGCGCCCTCGGCTTCTGCTCCTACCCCGACCCCGACGACAGCTCTACGGCTACGTCTACGGACGCCTGGTGGTCGAGGGCCTGAAGCGGGCCGGCCAGGACCTGACGCGCGAGCGGCTGGTCGACGCGCTCGAGTCGATTCGTGGGTGGGATGCCGGCGGCACCATGCCGCCCGTGTCGTTCTCCGCCACCGATCATCACGCGCAGCCGGCCGGCTTCGTGTGCGAGCTCGAGAACGGACGCTTCAAGGCGCTCAGCGGCTGGATCGAGCCCTAGATTCGCCTTCCGCGGTGGCCGCGGCGCAGCGCCACCTCATCTGGGAAATCTCTCCCACCCCCCACGCGCGCCGCCGCGGATCTTTTCCCGGCGCCTCCGGTCCCTGTCCGCCACATCGCGGATTTCGGCCTGAATAGCCGAGTTGGATTTCGGCACATTTTTCGCTGACCAAGGGGACCATGGCCGGCACACGCCGGATCGACCGGGAAATTTCTCTCGGTGGCCATTCGCTGCCGAGTCTCAAGGGAGTTGACGATGGGTGGATCGACACTTCGACTCGGGCTGGCGGCGCTGGCAGCGGCCGGCCTGCTCGCCTCCTCCGACACGGCCTTCGCTCAGGCCCCCAAGGCGCCGGTCACGCCGGTGACCTTCTCTCGAGACGTCGCCCCGATCTTCCAGGCCAAGTGCCAGTCGTGCCACGAGCCCGGGTCGATCGCCCCGATGTCGCTCGTCACGTTCCGCGAGTCGCGCCCGTGGGCGCGCTCGATCAAGTCGCGGGTCGAGGCGCGGCAGATGCCGCCGTGGCACATCGACCGCAGCGTCGGCGTGCAAAAGTTCAAGAACGACAGCTCGCTGACCGACGCCGAGATCGCGACCATCAGCAGCTGGGTCGATCAGGGCGCGCCGGAAGGCAACCCGGCAGACTTCAAGATGAAGCCGGTGACGCAGGGGCTCTACTGGCAGGCCGAGCGCGATGGCTACGGCGCCCCGGATCTGGTGATCACGGCGCCGATGCAGACGATGCCGGCCGTGAACCAGGACGTGTGGTGGCGGCCTTCGCAGGAGATCCCGATCACCGAGCCGCGCTGGGTGAAGATGGTCGAGATTCGTCCGGCCAACCTCCAGGGCCGCAAGATCCTGCACCACTCGATCGCGTATCACGTGCTCAGCAAAGACAATGTGGCCGCGGTGAACACAGGTATCGCCATCGGCGGGCGCTCGGCCAGCGCCAGCAACCCGGCAGACCTCGTCAACCGCCGCCCGCAGCTCATGGAATGGGCCATCGGCAAGGGCTACGACCGCTTCATGGAAGGCACCGGCAAGCTCGTCATGCCGGGCGAGAAGATCTCGTGGGACCAGCACATCCACGCCGCGGGTGAAGAGATCACCAGCGCTTCGGAGATCGGCCTGTGGTTCTATCCGAAGGGCCAGGAGCCCACCAAACGCAGCTACCTCGTGGGCTTCACAGGCCTCAAGAACGGCACCGCCGGCCTCGACATCCCGCCCAACTCGATCGCCTACACCGAGGGCTACAACCTGCTCAAGGAAAACACCCTCATCACCAACTTCCAGCCGCACTTCCACCTGCGCGGCAAGGCCATGATGGTCGAGGCGATCCTGCCCGACGGCACCTCGGAGGTGGTCAGCTACGTGAAGGACTTCAACTTCAACTGGATGACCAACTACATCTACGAAGACGACGCGGCGCCGGTGTATCCGAAGGGCACGATTATCCACGTGACCGCCTACTACGACAACACCAAGGCCAACCGGAGCAACCCCGATCCCGACCAGTGGGTGGGCTGGGGCGATCGCACGGTGGATGAGATGGCGCACGCGTGGATGAACGTCGTCTACCTCTCGGACGACGAATACAAGGCGCTGGTCGAAAAGCGCAAGGCGCAGAAGACCTCGACCACCAACGCGCGCGAGCGCCAGTAGGAGCCGGCCATGCACGCATCCCGCGTTTCTGGTTTCGTCCTCGGGCTCGGCCTCGCCGTCGCCGGCGCCGCCGTGGCCCACGCGCAGTCGCAGCTCATCCTGCCCAGCTCGCCGAAGCTGGCGTTTGGCGGCACCATCTCGCCGGCCTACGACGGCTGGTACGACAACGCCGACGGCACCCGCACCTTCCTGATGGGCTACTACAGCCGCAACTGGGAAGACCCGATCGAGATTCCGATTGGCCCGAACAACCACTTCGAGCCGGGCCCGCAGGATCGCGGACAGCCCACCCACTTCATGCCGAACCGGAACTTCGGCATGTTCTCGGTCACCGTGCCCAAGGGCCACAAAGAGAAGCTGTGGTGGGTCGTCACGGTGAACGGCACGACCCAGCGCGTGCCCATGTCTGACACGCCCGACTACAACATCACGCCGCAGCACTCGTCGGAAGAAGGCCCCGACGGCAACTACAACTACCCGGCGGTGCTGCGTCTCAGCGAGAACGGTCCGAAGCTGCAGATGGCGCTGGCCACGCAGGAGAACGCCGTGCAGCGCGTGGCGATCGCCGGCCAGCCGATGACGATCGACTTCTGGGTGGATGACGACGCCCTGCACTCGAGCGGGTCGAACGCGCCCACCAGCGGCCACGAGCCGCTGGCCGAGATGGTGATCAACAAGTACCGCGGCCCGGGCAAGGTCACGGTGGGCAAGGGTCACCACACGCTCACGGTGCTCAAGGGCGGCAAGCCCGGGCAGCCGTACTCGGCGAAGGGATCCACGACGGTGACCTTCAGCGAGCCGGGTGATTACCAGGTCCACCTCACCGCCAACGATCTCTCGGGCCCCGGCGGCGGCGCGTCCGGCTGCTGCTGGACGACCGCGCTGCTCAAGGTATCGGTGAAGCCCGCCGGGACGGCGCCGCCGACCGGCGTGCGCCAGTAAAGCGCGGACACACCGCACCTCGCAATCGGAGGGCCGCCACGCCGGTGGCGGCTCTCCGCGTTGCTTCTCGGTTCCTTCAGTGCAACGTCATCACCGTCGACGTCACGGGTAGCGCCGAGTCGACCACGACACTTGGACTCAGGCCGTCCAGATTTCGTGGTCGTCGAAGAATCGCCAATCAGCGTCGATGTGCCTTCACCGGCCTATTCTCGGACTCTTTGGAGCGGCTTTCTTCGCTGGCTTCTTTGCCGCCTTCTTTGCAGCGCTTCTCTCCGGTGTCACCGTCTTCGCGCTCGCCCGCGCCTTCGCGCCGAGCTCGTTGGTGATCTCGTAGGCTTCGCGCAGCCAGTCGGTGAGCGGCGGCTCCACCTCGTCGCGATGTGTCACGTGCACCATGTGCGCCACTTTCACGCGCGACGTCGCCGTGGTGCTGCGCACCAGCGGGCTCTTTACCGTACGCCCGAGGAACACGCATACCTCGAGCCGCCTCGTCTTCGGACGTACGAACGCGTAACAGGCCTTGCGCGCGAACATGATCGAGTTGTGCGAGGCGTAGATGCGCTGCTCGCCGAAGTCGCCGATGGTCTCGCGCAGGCGTTCCCAGGCCTCGCGCAGGTCCTCGGGCAGGTCACGCGTGAGCGCGTCAACGGTAGTGGTCCAGCAATCGTGGGCCTCGCCTTCGGGCACCCACTGCTTGCAGTGATAGCAGGTGTGTCCGGCCATCGATGTGCTCAGAAGGTGGCCAGCGCGTTCACCGGGAAGCCGGTGCCGCCGGTGACCGGCACCGGCGCCACGGTGAGCATGAACTCCCAGCGCTTCTGCGCCGCCGCGAGCACTCCGAGGGCCTCCAGATCCTGGTTGTCGAGGATGTTGAGGCCAAGCGCGGTGATGGCCAGCGTGTGCACCGGCAGGTTGATGCCCTCGACGAGCGACGGCACCACGTCGAGCGCGTCGTCGCTGCCGATGAGCGCCACGCCGCGCGCTTTCAGCCACTCGCCCACCGAGGCGTGCAGGCCGGCGGCGTTCTGGCCGACGTTCCACGGCCCTTTGTCGGCGCGCCGCGCCCAGCGTCCGGTGCGGATGAGCAGCGCGTCGCCGGGGCCTACCTTCATGCCGGCGCGCTTCTCCCACGCTTCCAGGTCCTCGACGTAGATGGGCGTGCCGGGCTCGAGGTAGGGCACGCCCTTGAGGCGGGGGATGTCCATCAGGATGCCGCGCGTCACGTAGCCGTTCCTGAAGCCCTGGATGCCCAGCTTCGTGCAGCCCTTCTCGGTGTTCACGTCGGCGCGCGCGTAGCCGTTGTAAGTCTGGTCTTTGTAGAGGATGTGGCACAGCGTGTCGAGATGGCTGTGCGCGTAGCCGTGATACGACACCCGATAGGTGTCGGTGGTGAAGCCGCGGTTCATCGTGTGTTCGAAGGGGCTGGCGTTGTCGGGATCTCGCTCGGTGATTGGCGAATGTGCGAGCCCCACCGTCTGCCCCACGCGCACCAGCGACGCTGCCTGCTTCCGCTTGGCCGGCGTGATGAGGTTCAGCGTGCCCAGCTCGTCGTTGGCCCCCCACCGTCCCCAGTTCTTCACCTTCGTGAAGTAGGCGACGAAGTCGGCGTTGGTGATCGGATAGCGGGCGGCCGACGGGCCGGGCGAGAGGATTGGCGCGGAGGGAGCGGGAGCCTGAGGCGCAGCCTGAGGCGACCCGGGCGCCTGCGCCGAGGGCAGCACGGTGGTGGCGGCAAGGGCACAGACGGCCAGGGCGGCGGCAAGAGGCGTACGCATGCGGCCCAGTGTAAGGGACGTTCGTTGCCGGCGCGCTCGTGCGAGAATCGGCGCCTATGACGCGTCCTGCCTCTGCCCTTGTCGTTGCCCTGCTCGCGGTTGTGCTCCGGGTCGCGTCGCCGGCGGCGACCGACGACGGGCAG
>JANNIB010000238.1:0-22421 GCA_031404695.1 Acidobacteriota bacterium | reverse complement strand
ATCCCAACGACTACACCGCCCACGTCAACTTGGCCGTGCTGCTCAAGGGCGAGGGCGAACTCGACGACGCCATCACGTTGCTCCAGGCGGCCAAACGCCTGTCGCCGGAAGAACCCACCGCGCGGGTCAATCTCGCCGCGTCGCTGGTCGAGGCCCGGCGCTTCGACGAAGCGCGACGCGAAGCCGAAGAGGCGCTGGCGGTGCGCGACGACGAGGGCGTGCGCACGCTGCTCATGGCGATTGCCGTCATCACCGGCGACGGCCCGCTCGAGGCCGAGCAGACGCGCTGGGCCAGCAGCCGCGACGACGTGCGCGAGTCGCTGTTCGTGCGGTGGGGCGTGGCCACCTACCGTGGACGCCTGCGCGAGGCCGAGGCCCTCGTCGCGCAGGGCGAGCAGGCCTTCGGCTCGGTCGGCCTCTGGCCGGTGGTCGGGCGGCTGCGCGCCGGCATGGCCCTGACCTTCGCCCTGGTGGAGGATCGCGCCCGCGCCCTGGCGCTGGTCGATCGCCTCGAGCACGACCACCCCGTGGAAGACACCGCCGACGAGCTGGTCGTCGTGGCGGCGCTGCTGCGCGACCCGGCTCTGGCGCGGCGGTGGCTGCCGGCGACCCTCAAACCGCGATCGACCTCGCTCGAAGATCGGCGGGTTGCCTCGCTGCTCACCGCGCTCGCCGATGCTGCCAGCGACCCCGCGAAGGCGCTCGGTGCCCTCGCAGACCTGCGCCAGAACGCTGGCGAGTCCGAGGTCATCCTGATCCGCGGTCTCCTGGCGCTGCGACTCGGACGCCACGACGAGGCGCTGCGCGACTTCGAGTGGTTTCGCGACCACGGCCGCAACGACCTCGGACCGAACGCCGCCGCCTGCCGGTTCCTGATCGCCCAGGTCCTCGACCGCGCCGGCCGCGCCGCCGAGGCCCGAGCGGCCTACGCCGACTTCCTCGAGTTCTGGAAGACGGCCGATCGCGACCTGCCGATCATGATCGAGGCCTCGAAGGCGTTTACGCGCCTCAGCTCGTAGCGCGCGGCCATCGCCGGCGCGGTTACGGCGTCAACTTCAGCGTGTGCTTGGTCTGCTTGTCCACAGCGCTGCGCGTGTACGGCAGCGAAAAGTACTGGCCGTTGGCCAGCCGCTCGCGATTGTTGCCGTAGTACGGGCTGCCTGGCTGCGCCGACTGCCCGGGGGCGTTGGTGGCCACTGAGTTGTCGACGTTCGACAGGTCGATGATGCGGCGGAAATTGGCGCCGGTCGCGTTCACGGTGTTGAACCCGCCGGGACGTTCCACCGAGGGCAGGCTGAACTCCGGAATGAACATGTGGGGGAGGTGGCTGGTGTTGATGCGTCCGTAGCGCCACTGCGTCCAGTCGGCGCCCCAGTCTTTCGTGAGCCGATCGACGGCCTGACTCAGCCCGGCTTCCACCAGCGGCCGCCGCTTGGCGGCCGCGCCGGCGCCGGCGTCGAGCGCGCGCGCTTCGTCGGTGCCGGTCCAGCGCACGTAGATCGCGCCGGCCATCGTGTCCACCGACATCACCTTGTCCCACCCGGCGATGGCCGCGCGGGCCTTCTCGACGTCCGCATTCGTGCTCGTCCAGCCCTGGAAGAGCGGCAGGTCGCGCTGGGCCCGCAGCGAGTAGGCGTCGTGGTGCATCCGCTTGTGATCCTCGACGCCGAACTTCTGGCCGCTGCCGAGCATCTGGTGGATGCGCGCAATGCGTGATTCCTTCACGCCGATCGAGGTGCGGAAGAGCACCGGCCGGCCCTTGTAGCCGGGCGGATGGGAGTTGTCGTTGGCGGTGGCGATGTAGCCGCGCTCGGGGTTGAACTCGCGCGGCAGGTCGGTGCGAAAGCCCTTCCACTCATACTTGCCGGTGCCGGGCACCGGCAGCCGGCCGCTCCAGCCGGTGCGATCGGGTGTCAGGCCGCTCACCTGCAGCGCGATGTTGCCCTTGGTGTCGCCGCACAGCAGGTTGTGGGTGGGCGTCTTCCACGCCATCGCGCGGTCGAAGAAGTCCTCGCAACTGGACGCCTGCGCCAGCCTCAGGCTGCCCTTGAAGGGCGCGGTGCCGGGCTGCTGGTTCACCGACTTCGCCACGTAGGCGCGGTGCGTGGCCGCGTCTTCGAAGAACACCGGGCCGTGCCGCGTGAACTTGAGTTCCACGGTGCGCGGCGTGGCTTCGCCCTTCACCGCGATGGTCTCGCGGATGACCGTCATCGGCTCGAAGGTGCCGTTGAACCTGGTCTGGTTCGCGTCGGCAGGATTGGTCTCTTCCACCACCGTATCCACCATGTCGATGCCCGCGAAGGTGAAGGCCCACCCCATCTGGTCGTTGCTGCCGGCATCCACGCCGACAAACGGCGGCTCCGAGCCGCCGATGACGTTCCAGCCGGGGGACACCAGGTGCACGAAGTAGCGTAGCGACGGCATCTCGATGGTGCGGTGCGGGTCGTTGACGACCATCGGCACGCCGGTGGTGGAGAGCTTGCCGCCCACCACCCAGTTGTTGCTGCCATCCATGTCCTGCAACCGCGGGTCCGGCAGGACGCGCGCCGTCTTCAGCGGCGCGACCAGCTCGCGGTACTGCGGCACGATCTCGAGGTCGGGCAGCACGCCCGGCGCGAACGGATTGCCATCGCCCTTGCGCACGACATCGAGAACGGCCGCCGGGATGCTCTTCACGTCGAGGCCCTGCGGCACCGTGAGCTCCTCCCACGGATCGGGTGCCGCATTCGTATTGGCGGCGGCCACGCCCACCTTCGCCACCTCGAGCGCGAGGCGCAGCTCCTCGAGCGGCGTGCCGCTGGCGCTGTCGAGGCCGATCTGCGCCCAGCGCAGCGTGAGCGTGCGCGCGGTCCACGGCTCGGGCACGATGCCCGTGAGCTGGAACTCTACGGGCAGACGTTCCTTGTGCTGCGCCACATACGCGTTGAGGCCGTTGGCCCACGCCCCGAACAGACGCTCGGCGTCGGGGTGGTAGCTGGTCCACTCCTTCTCGTCCCACGGTCCGCGGAACATCATCAGGCGCGTACGGGCGTCGAAGTCGTAAGCCCTGGGCCCGAAGATCTCGGCCAGCCGCCCCTCGCGCCAGCGCCGCCACATCTCGAGCTGCCACAGGCGGTCCTGCGCCATCACGTAGCCCTGCGCGAAGAACATGTCGTCGTCGTTCTGCGCGTAGATATGCGGGATGCCGGCCTCGTCGCGGAGGATCTCGACCGGCGCCTTGAGCCCCGGCACCTGCAATTCGCCATCGAGACGTGCGAGCGCCTGGGTGGCCAGGCCATCGAGCGAGGCCGGGGTCACGCCGGGCGGCGGCGTCGACGACGAACACGCCGGCAGGACAACAGCGAGCAGCAGGGCCGTGAGGCCGGTGGCCGGACGTCGCAACATGAGGGTTCCTATGCTGGAGGTGGTGGTGCCGGAGCCTCAGAGCCCCGGCAGGTAGTCGTCGATCGCGCCGACGATCAGCACGTCGGCCCCGTCGACAGTCAGGATCTCGCCGTGGGCCGAGGCCGCGTCGGCGTGGTGGAAGTCGCCCGCCGTGAGCGTCCGGCCGTCGATGACGACCGAGCCCCGCAGCACATAGCACTCTTCCGCCGCGTGGTGGACGTGCGACGGGTAGACGGCGCCCGGCGCCGCGCGCAGGAAGAGCGTGGCCATGCCCTTGGCCCGGTCGACCGACAGGACGCGGCCGCGGATGCCGGGAAACGGCGTGTCGAACCAGTCGTCGGCGTCGCCGGCGAGCGTGTAGCGGCCGGGCGTCCGCACGGCCGCCAGCAGACGCTCGCGCACGCGTGCGGGCGGCGTGAGGGGCTCGGCGCCGGCGGCCACGGCGGTGACCGTGTCGTAGAGCCGTGCCACGGCGATCCGCGCGTCGGGGGGGAGCCCCGCCACTCTCACGGCCAGCTCACGCTGATCGTCGGGGTCGAGCGCGCCGACAGCATCGGCCAGCGCCAGGGTCTCAAGGTCTTCGGGGATCATACGACCTGCTCCAGGCGCCCGCGCATCGTGATCAGGCCCGTGCGAATTCGCGTCTTCACCGTGCCGAGCGGCATGCCGAAGCGGGCCGCCAGTTCAAGGTGCGAGTAGCCATCGAAGAAGGCGGCCTCGATGAGGTCCCGCTGCGCCGCCGGCAGCAGGGCCAGAGCGCTGCTGAGCGCGCTGGCGAGGAAACGCCCCTGCACCACGATTTCCGGCGTCTGATGGGTTTCCGGCTCGGGCGGCGCCGCGCCGCCGCCATCAGGACCCGCGACCGGTTCGACCGAGATGTCGCGGCGCACCTGCTTCGAGCGCAGGCGGTCGATGGCGCGGTTGCGGGCGATGCGCGTCAGCCACGCCGCCGGCGAGCCGAGCCGCGGGTCGTAGGTATCGGCCCGTGACCACACCCGCACGAAGGTCTCCTGCAGCACGTCCTCGGCGTCGGCCGGACTGCGCAGGATCCGCATGATCAGGCTGTAGGTCAGGGAACTGTGACGGTCGTAGAGGCAGGCCAGCGCGGCCTCGTCGCGGGCCGCGATCCGCTGGAGCAATTCAAGATCCGTGTCGGGTGGGGCCAGCGCCTCTGACACGGCTGGGATCGTGGCACAGCCCCTGGGCGCGGCACAAGGCGGACCCGGCGCCCGGGCGGCCGGCCGGGACGGGGGAGCGAGCGCAGCGGTTAACAGGGCGAACATGGCTGCCCGACATACGGCGGGCCGCCCGAAACGGATGTGCGCCCCCCAGGACCCTTAGTCGCGCAGGCCGAACGTGAAGAGCGCGTTGCCGGCGATGACCGTTACGTATTGTTTGCCGTCCACCATGAAGGTGACCGGCCCCATCACGATCTGGCCGCCGAGGCTCGCCTTGAAGAGCAGCGCCCCGGTGCGCGCGTCGAGCGCCATGAAGTGGCCTTCGCGTCCGCCGGTGAAGAGCAGGTCGCTGGCGGTCGTGAGCATGCCGGCATCGCTCACGTCGAACTGTCGCAGCTTCCACTTCGCCTGGCCGGTCTCCGGATCCATCGCCATCACGGCGCCGTTGCCTACTTCATCGGTCCAGTTGTTGATGGGGCCGCGCCGGCCGATGCCGATGGTGGGCGCGCCGGGGGCCGGTGTGACCACGCTGAAGCCGCCGCCGGTGAAGAGCTGTCCGGGCGTGTAAGTGGACTCTTCCGGACGATAGATCGTGCCGTAGTTCTCCCACGCCGAGAAGTAGAAGAGGCCGGTGCGCGGGCTGTAGCCGGGCAGGTACCAGTTGGTGCCGCCCTGATTGCCGGGATAGGTGGCGGCGCCGAGCGGCTGCGGTGTCTGCGCCGGGCGTCCCTTGGCGTCGAGCCCGCTGGCCCAGTTGACCTTCACGAACGGCGTGCCCGAGAGGAACTCGCCGGTCACCCGATCGAGCACGTAGAAGTAGCCGTTTCTGTTCGCCCACAACATCAGCTTGCGCGGCTGGCCCTTCCACGTGCGATCGACGAGCACCGGCACCTGCACGGCGTCGTAGTCGTAGGGGTCGTTCGGCGTGAACTGGAAGTACCACTTCAGCTTGCCGGTGTCGGCATCGAGCGCGATCGCGCAGTCGGCGTAGAGGTTGTCGCCGGGGCGCTGCTTGGGGTTCCAGTCGGGCCCGGGGTTGCCGATGCCCCAGTAGACGAGGTTGAGCGCCGGATCGTAGGAGCCGGTGACCCAGGCCGGGGCGCCGCCGGTCTTCCAGTCGTCGCCGTCCCAGGTGTCGTGGCCGGGCTCGCCAGGGCCGGGAATCGTGTAGAACTTCCACACTTCCTTGCCGGTCTTCGCGTCGTAGGCAGCGACGTAGCCGCGGATGCCGTATTCGCCGCCGCCCACGCCCACGAGCACCTTGTCCTTGATGACGAGCGGGGCCATCGTGATCGAGTAGCCGGCCTTCACGTCGCCCACGGCGATGTTCCAGCGTGCCTTGCCGCTGACCCGGTCGATGGCGATGAGCCGTGCATCCAGCGTGCCCATGAACACGAGATCGCCGAGGATGGCGACGCCGCGGTTGTTGGCGCCGCAGCACACCTTGGCATCAGCCGACGGCGTGTGGCGATAGAGCCAGTAGAGCGATCCGGTCTTCGCGTCCACAGCCATGACGTCGTTGGGACGCTGCGTGACGTACATCACCCCGTCCACCACGATCGGATTCGACTGCCAGGCGCCGAACACCTGGTTCTGCACCACCCACTTGGATTCGAGGCGCGCGACATTCGCCGGCGTGATCTGGTCGAGCGTGCTGTAGCGCTGACTCGAATACGTGCCGCCGTAGGTCAGCCAGTTGTGCGGCTCGCTGGCCGCGCGCAGCAGCCGATCGCCGGTGACCTGCGCATCGAGCGCATACGAGCCGGCCAGCAGGGCCAGCAGCAACAGCGCGAAGCCCGCGCGGGGACGAGTGACGCGGCTCATTGCACACCTCGCAGCGACAGGAGATAAGCGACCAGGTCGGCGACCTCGTCGGTCGAGAGCACCTTGGCGACCGACGGCATCGGCGACGTCTTGCCGGCCTCCATCGACTTGATGTCGGTCTTCACCACCGTCGTCAGCTCTCCGGCGTCGTTCACCAGCTGCACCGAGAAGGTGTCTTCGTTGGTGCGCCGTCCGCGCACGGTCTTGCCGGTGGTGGTCACGATGGTGACCGGGCGGTTGATGGGCAGCATCGCGCGCGTCGGCTCGAGCAGCGAGCGCTGCAGCGCCGCTGGGGTGCGCAGGGCGCCGATGTCGCTGAGATCCGGAGCGCTGAGCGGCCCGGTGCCGTGCACCCGGTGGCACGTGGCGCAGCCGCCCTTGCCGGCAAAGAGCGCCTTGCCGCGCTCGATGTTGCCGACCTTCACGGCGGTGCCGGCCGGGTCGAAGCCGGCGCGGATCATGGCGATGACGCCGGTGACCTCGGCGGCCGAGAAGTTGAAGCTCGGCATCCCCGGCGGCACGCCCTTGGCGAGCACCTGGGCGAGGTCGTCGTCGGTGACGGCGCGGCGGAAACGTCCCAGGCGCAGGTTCACGCCGGCGACCGTGTCGCCATTGGCGCCGTGACAGAGCTGGCACTGCGCGCCGTAGACACGCACGCCGGTGGCGATATCGGTGGAACTGTAAGTGTGGTCCTGCCCGGCAGCCGCCGCGGGACCGACCACGAGCAGCAGGAGCAGGGACAGGCACGAACGCCAGGGCACGGGCATGGTGGGCACTTGTACCCGGTTACCCGCTGGCAGCGCAACTGGCGATGCCAGTTTTTCCGCCGCCGCTGCGCGTTAACCAGTGAGGGCCGATTCCGGTCCCCATTTCCGGAGGTTTCCCCGTGCGCAGGATGTTTCTCAGCTCGATTCTCGCGGTGTGCGCCACGCTCGGCGTTTCGGCGGTCGCCTCGGCCGACCGCGCCGTGCCGTTCCACGGCCGCGCCACCGGCGCCATCACGGCGGTGACGCCCGGCACCCTGGGGGTCAGCCTCGAGGTGGCCGCCACCGGCAGCGCCACGCGGCTGGGCCAGTTCACGCGTCAGGAGGTGCTGCTGCTCGACCCGACCACCAATACGTTTGCCGGCCTGGTGAGCTTCACGGCGGCCAACGGCGACCGTCTCATCGGCCATGTCACGGGGGCCTTTGTGTCGCCCACCACTGCCACCGGCCGCTACACGTTCGTCGGCGGCACCGGGCGGTTCACCGGCACGACGGGCAAGGCCGCCTTCAGCCTGGAATCGTCGGACGGCGTCAACTTCGTCGTCGAGTTCGGGGGACGCCTCGAAGGGCTCGGCCGATAGCGCCTGGGTTTCGCGTCCGGGCCGTCAGCGAAGGCGCTGATGCGCGGCCCGGGCGCGCGCCAGCTGCGGCAGATCCGCCGCCGCCGTGGTCCACGTCGCCAGCACCCGGGCGTAGGTCGCGCGCGCCGCGCTCGTGTCGCCGGCGGCCGCCTGCGCGCGGGCCAGTTCCAGCTCCACGAGGGGCAGGGGCGGCGTGAAGGTGCCCATCAGCAACTGACCGCGGTGCGAGGTCAGCGCCGCCAGTTCCGCCACGGCCTCACCCGCCCGTCCCGCGGCGAGCAGCGCGCGTCCACGCACGTAGACCGGCCAGAAGCCGGCATACAGGCCGGCTTCATAGGGCGCCAGGTGCTGCAGCGCGGCAATTGCGGCGTCGGGGTCGCGACGTGTCAACGCATTGAGCGCGCGCACGGTCGGCGCGCCGACGAGCACCACGAGGGTGTCTTTCGGGCGCAGCGTGAGGATGCGGGCCGTCAGGCGTTCGGCGGCCTCCGCCTCGCCACAGAGCGCCAGCGCCATGGCGGCGCCGCTCATGAACCAGGCCTGGGTCGTCTGGCGGGTCGTCTCCGCGGCCAGTCCGCGGGCCTCGTCGCAGCGCTCGAAGGCGGCGGCGCGCATGCTGCCTTCGAAGGCGAAGCGGGCCGCGAAGGTGGCGTCGAGGCGGGCCGCTCGGTCCACCGCATGGCGCGTCGCCAGTGAGGCGCGCGGCCACTGGCCCAGCACCGCGGCCGCCGCGGCGGCGGCATTCTGCGCTTCGGCTTCACGCGGAGTGCCGGCGAGCGCCGTGGGCAGGGCGAAGGTCGGCTGGGCATCGCCGTCGATGAACGCCAGGGCGTTGCGGATGAGGCTCGGTCCCGGCGCCACCAGACCGCGCTGCGCCGCCGCGTCGATCGAGGCGCGCGCCTCGGTCGGCCGTCCGAGGTTCACCAGCGCCGTCGCCACGTTCGTGTAGGCGCTCACGTTGTCGGGATTCAGGGCAATGGCCGCCTGCGCTTCGACCAGCGCATCACCCGGCCGGCCGATGAGCAGGAAATGGGACGCCAGATTGACACGCGTCGCCGGGTCGCGTGGATACAACTGCCGCGACAGCTCGAGCGACGCAATCGAGCGGTCGAGATCGCCGTCGCCGAAGCGGTGATAGTGCTGCGTGATGTAGAGCCGCTCGCGTTCGCTGACCCCGTCGCGCCGGGCGTAGGCCCTGGTGGCCGTGTCGGCGGCGCGCGGGTCGTTGCCGGCGTTGGCGTACGCCGCCGACAGCTGCGCCCACGCCACCGCGAAGTCGGGGTCGATCTCGACCGCGCGCACCAGCAGCGCTACGGCGTCGCTAGCGCGTCCACGCAGCATCGCCTCGCGCCCGAGCGCATAGCTGCGCAGCGCCTCGAGCGACGTGGTCGTGACCTCGTCGACCGGCGCGTCGAACTGCCGCACCGAGGCCAGCGTCTCGCCGAGGCGAGCGCGCAGGTCAGCCGCCGCCGCTCGCAGCGCGTTGAGCACGGCGTCGCGGCTGGCCGCCTCGGCCTGGCTGGCCGCGATGACGGCGCCTGATTCGGCGGCGACCGCCTCGAGGGTCACGAGATAGCCGCGCCCGGTGGCGTCGATGGCGCCGGTGACAAACGCTTTGAGACCGCTGCGCAGGCACACCTCGCGCGCGCGGGCCGAGGTGAGCGGCTCCTCTGCCGGCTGCTTCATGAGCCGCAGCACCGTGCCCACGCGGTCGTCGCCCGCCAGCGCCAGGAAGGGCGATTGCTCGAGCTGTGCGCCGAGCGCCCGGCGCAGGCTGGCGTCGAAGATGTCTTCGCCGGTGCTGTTCACGAACGGGCCGAGCAGCAGCGTGTCGCGTTCGGTCAACGCCGGCGGGCGGGGCCGGCCCACCGTGAGCACCAGGCCGATGGCAATGGCCGCGCCGAGCCCGAGCGCCAGGGCGGCGATCAGCCGGCGGCTCCGGCGTGAGGTGGCCGCACGGGCCACCGGGCGAGCGACCGGAGGAGCGACTGGCGAGAGATCCACGGCGTCGAGCGCCGCCACCATCTCGCGCGCATTCGGGAAGCGTTCGTCGGGCCGCTTGGCCAGCGCCCGCCGCGCGATCTGCTGCAGGGCCTCGGGCAGTGCGGGATCTGCCGTGTCGAGGGGCGGCGGGTCCTGCACGAGCGTTGCGGCAAGGCCATCGGCGGGCGTCGCGCCCGTGAAGGGCCGTTCGCCGGTCAACATCTCGTGGAGCACGACACCCAGGGCGAAGACGTCGCTGCGCTGGTCCACGGCCGCGCCGCGAATCTGCTCGGGCGACATATAGCCCGGCGTGCCGAGCGTGATGCCCGCCACTGTGTCGAGCGTGTCGCGGGCCGGCGAGGCGTCGGTGCGCACCGCCTTGGCGATGCCGAAGTCGATCACCGTCACGAGACCGTCGGGGCCCACCATCACGTTCTCGGGCTTCACGTCGCGGTGCAGCACGCCGGCGCGGTGGCTGGCATCGAGCGCGAGTGCGATCTGGCGGGCGATCCGGATAGCGTCGGCGGCTGGCAGCGCTCCGCGCGCCAGGATCGAGCGCAGCGTCTGGCCGGTCACGTGCGCGGTGACGAGGAAGACCCGGCCCTCGGCCTCGCTCACGTCGTGGATGGCGACGATGTGCGGATGGTTCAGCGCCGAGAGCGTGCGGGCCTCGCGGTCGAGCCGCGCCCGCTGGTCGGCGGTGTCGAGCGCCGCCGGCAGCAGCTTCAGCACCACGTCGCGTCGGAGCTTCGAGTCGTGCGCGAGGTAGACGTCGCTCATGCCGCCGCCGAGTCGGGCCCGCACCTGGTAGGTGCCCAGATGGTGGCCCACGAGCGGATCCACACTGCTGGCCAGGTCGCGAGCTGCGGTGTCGAGCGCGGTGCCCGTCAGGAAGTCGTCGTCTCTCGCCGCCAGCGCGGCCAGCCGTTCCACCTCGGCGGCGATGGACGGATCGTCAGCACAGGCCGACGCCAGTCGGGCCGTCCGCTCGCCGGGTGGCAGATCGCCGAGCTCGTCGAGCAGGCGATCGATGCGGGCATAGCGCTCGGGCGTCACGCGTCGGGCCCGCGGGCGATGGCCGAGGTGTCGTCGAGCGAGGCCCGCAGCCACGCGCGGGCGCGCTTCCAGTCGCGCATCACGGTCTCGGGCGAGACCTGCAGGACCTCGGCGGTTTCGTCCACACCCAGGCCCCCGAAGTAGCGCAGCTCGACCACGCGGGCCCGCCGAGGATCGAGCGCGGCCAGCGTCGTCAGGGCGTCGTCGAGGGCCACCAGGGCGGTGGCCCGCTCATCCGACGGCACCAGTGCCTCGTCGAATGGCACCACCGGCGCGTCGCCGCCACGTTTGTCGGCCTGCCGTGCCCGCGCCATGCTCACCAGGATGCGCCGCATCATCTGCGCGGCGATGCCGAAGAAGTGGGCGCGGTTCTGCCAGCGCACCGCGCGCTGGTCGATGAGCCGCAGGTAGGCCTCGTTGATGAGGGCGGTGGTCTGCAGCAGGTGCCCGTCGCGCTCGCGCCGCAGGTAGCTGCGGGCCAGACGCCGCAGCTCGGCCTCGACGTGCGGCACCAGGTCGTCGAGCGCCGCCGCATCCCCGTCGCTCCACGCCACGAGCATCCGCGTGAGGTGGGGAAGGGGTGGCGCTGCCATGGCCGCACCGAGTGTACACGGCGGCCCGGTGGGCGGCCGGGCTGCGTGCTAGCATCCGATCTATGCGTATTTCTCCCGCCAGAATGGCGGCTGCAGTGGTGGTCGTGGCCGCGCTCGCGATCACCGCGGCGGCGCAGACGCCGGTCGCCTACCGGGTGTCGTTCCCGTCGCCCGAACATCGCTGGATGCAGGTCGATGTCACGTTCCCGGACGTGCCGGCCGGACCGCTCCAGGTGCGGATGAGCCGCAGTTCCCCGGGCCGCTACGCGCTGCACGAGTTCGCCAAGAACGTCTTCGACGTGCAGGTGAAGGACGGCTTGGGGCGTCCGCTCACGGCGCTGCGGCCCAACCTGCACCAGTGGACCGTGCCCGCCCACGACGGCACGGTGGTCGTGAGCTACCGCGTGTTCGGCGATCGCACCGACGGCACGTATCTGAGCGTCGACGCCACGCACGGGCACCTGAACATGCCGGCCTCGCTCATGTGGGCGCGCGGCCTCGAACAGCGCGCCGCCCGCGTCGAATTCGTGCCACCGGCCGGCAAGACGTGGAACGTCGCCACCCAGCTCTTTCCCACCGGCAGCCCGCTCGTCTTCACGGCGCCGAACCTGCAGTACCTGATGGACAGCCCCACGGAAGTGGGCGCCTTCGCCTCGCGCGTCTTCACCGTGCCCGACGGCAAGGTGCCGGCGCAGACCTTTCGCATCGCCCTGCATCACGACGGCAGCGACAGCGAGGCCGACGCTTTTGCCCGCGACGTCGAGAAGATCGTGCGCGAGACGCTGCCGATCTTCGGCGAGTTCCCGCGCTTCGACGGCGGCACCTACACGTTCCTCTCCGACTACCTGCCGTGGGCCAGCGGCGACGGCATGGAACACCGCAACAGCACCGTGCTCTCGTCGCCGGGTGCCTTGCGAAGTCCCGGCCAGCGCGCCGGCATCCTCGGCACCGTCGCGCACGAGTTCTTCCACGCCTGGAACATGGAGCGCATCCGCTCGAAGGCCATCGAGCCGTTCGACTTCGACGACGCCAACATGTCGGGGGAGCTGTGGTTCGGCGAAGGCTTCACGAGCTACTACGACGCGCTCATCACCCAGCGCGCCGGCCTGACGACGCTCGACGACATGCTGGGCGACTACGCCGGCCTCGTGAATGCCGTGACGCTGTCGCCCGGCCGGCAGATCCGCACCGCCGAGCAGATGTCGCAGCTGGCGCCATTTGTCGATGCCGCCGTGTCGATTGACATGACGGCGTGGCCCAACACCTTCATCTCGTATTACACGTGGGGTGCGGCCCTGGGCCTTGCCGCGGACCTGTCGTTGCGCGATCTCAGCAACGGCAAGGTCACGCTCGACGACTACATGTTGCTGATGTGGACCGAATACGGCGTGCCCGGCATGAAGGCAGCGCCGGGCGTGGTGGCCAAGACCTACACGATGGAAGACCTGCAGGGCCGCCTCGCGCAGCTGTCGGGCAACGCCACCTTCGCGCGGGAGTTCTTCGCGAAGTTCGTGCGGGGGCATGACGTGCCCGACTACCCCAGTCTCTTCGGCCGCATGGGGCTGCTGGTGCGCAAGCGTGCGGCCGGCAAGGCCTGGCTCGGCAACGCCGCGCTGTCGCCCGATGCCGGCGGCTTGCGGGTGGGCCTGGTGCCGTTCGACTCGCCGCTCTACAAGGCCGGCGTCGCCCAGGACGATCAGATCGTGGCGGTGGGCGGCGTCGAGGTGAGCACGCCGCAGGCGGTGACCGACGTGCTGGCGAAGCAGGCGCCCGGCGCCACGATTGCGCTGCGCTTCGTGCGCCGCAGCGGCGGCGATCCCGTGACCGCCACCGTCGTTCTCGAGGAAGACCCGCGCATCGAGATCGTCACCGCGGAATCCACCGGGGCCGCCGTGACACCCGAACAGAAGCAGCTGCGCACGGCGTGGCTGGCCTCGAAGACCAGATAGGGGAGTGCCATGATCGACCGCCGTTTGCTGTTCTCCGCCGTGGCCGCCTTCGCGCTGGCCGCCGCCCCTGCCGTCGCGCAGCCGGACGACCTCACAAAGGTGCCGCGCATCACGCTCGCCCAGTTCAAGCCCCTGCAGGCGAAGAAGGCGGTGCTCGCCATCGACGTGCGCGACCCGCACGCCTTCGATGCCGGGCACGTGCCAGGCGCCCTCAACGTCTCGGTCGTGGACGTCGAGATCATGGCCAACCGCGTGCTCAAGGAGACGCGGCCGGTGGTGGCCTACTGCGCCTGTCCCGACGAGCACTCGGCGCTCGTGGTGGCGGCCAAGCTGATGCGCGTCGGCGTCAAGGACATCCGCGTGCTGACCGGCGGTTGGAACGGCTGGAAGGCGGCCGGCGGCAAGGTCGAGGTGACGCCGGAGCCGTAGCGCCGCGACTTGACCGTCCCTGCTACACTGCGATCAGGCCACGATGGCCACCCGGAGACCGAGCCTCAGCCATGACCACCACACGACTCTTCGTTGCCGCCGGTGCCGCCCTGGCACTTGCCCTCACGTCATCGATTGGCGCCGCGAACCTCGGCGCCGTTCAGGCCAAGGCCGCCAGCGAAGGCGTCTATACCGCCGAGCAGGCCGCTCGCGGCCTCACGCTCTACGACACATCGTGCGCGTCGTGCCATGAACTGAGCAAGTTCAAGGGCACCGAGTTCGCCAACACCTGGACCGACAAGCCGCTGACCGACCTGCACGTCGCTGTGGTCTCGATGCCGATGGACGCGCCGGGCAGCATGAAGCCGCAGGAGTATGCCGACATCCTGGCCTACTTCCTGAGCATCAACGGCTACCCGGTAGGCAAGGCCGAGCTCGAGGGCACCGACGCCGCCATCAAGGCCATCAAGCTCGACGTGAAGAAGTAGCCGGCTACTGCGCGGTGGCCTCGTCGGAGGACTTCTTCAGCTCCTTCACGAGGAAATAGGTGCCGGCCAGGCTGGCGGCGGTCATCACGAGCGTCATGAACATCATGCCGCCGCCTCCGCCGCCGCCGGTCATCTGCTTGCGCACCGGGATGGGCGCCCGAGCCGGCACCCGCGGGAACTGCGTGGCGGCGCGCTCACCCGCGCGGTCGATCGACTGGCGCAGCGACGAGGTCGCGGCGGGCGGGGCCTTGGCCACCCCGCCTTCCTCGGCCGGAGCCGCGGACGCCAGCCGCGGGGTGGTCGCAAACAGGAACGCAAGCACGGTCACGGCGGAGACGAAGCGGGCAGAACGCATCGGCGAACCCTCCTGAAGGCGCCGGTGCGGAAGGTCGCACCTGGCCTCGTCCGGGTAAGCGTCGAAACGGCCCGGACCGGACCATCCGCCCGGCCGCGTCGTAGAATCGGGCCGTGCCCCATCACATCCTCGGGCTGCACCACGTCACCGCGACGGTCGGCGATGCGCAGGCGGACCTCGACTTCTGCCTCGATCTGCTCGGCCTGCGGCTGGTCAAGAAGACCGTCAACTTCGACAACCACGACGTCTATCACTTCTATTACGGCGACGAGCGCGGGGCGCCGGGCACCATCTGGACCACCTTCCCCTACAAGGGCCGTGGGGTGCGGGTCGGCGCCAAAGGCGCCGGCCAGGTGGTGGCGACGGCGTTCTCGGTGCCGGCCGGCTCACTCGATCTCTGGCGGGCGCGGCTCGCGGCCGGCGGCGTGGTTGTACGCGACGGCGACCCCCGTTTCGGCGACGCGGTGCTGCGCTTCGACGACCCGTCGGGGCTGTGGTTCGAACTGGTCGCCAGCGGCGACGACCCGCGGGTGCCGTGGACCGGCGGCGGCCTCGAGGTGCACGCGGCCATCCGCGGCCTGCATTCGGTGACGATGACCGTGCGGTCGCTCGGGCCGACCAGGGATCTGATGACCGGCGTGCTCGGCTACACGGTGGCGGCGCAAGGCGGCGCGCGCACGCGCATGGCCGCCGGTGGCGGGGCCGGCCACTTCATCGACATCCTCGAAGACCCGTCGGCGCCACCGGCCGTGAACGGGCTCGGCACCGTGCACCACGTGGCGATGGCGATTGCCACCGCCGACGAACAGCTCGCCCTGCGTGCGGATCTGCTGGCCCTCGGCGCGGCCGTGACCGAGGTGCGCGATCGCACGTATTTCCAGTCGATCTATTTCCGCGTGCCGGGCGGCGTGCTGTTCGAGGTGGCAACCATCCAGCCGGGTTTCACGGTGGACGAAGACCTGGCGGCGCTCGGACGCGCGCTCAAGCTGCCGGCCTGGGAAGAGCACCAGCGTGCCGCCATCGAAGCCGGCCTCGAGCCGGTGTCGTACCGCTGATGGCGCCGCACGAAGGCGAACCGGTGACCGAAGCCGGCGCGCCGTTGGGTACCGCGCCGGTGGTCGTCGTGCTCGTGCATGGCCGCAACGCTGGTCCCGCCAACATCCTCGGCCTCGCCGCCCGCTTCGAGCGGCCGGACCTCACGTATCTCGCACCGGCCGCCGCCGGGCAGACGTGGTATCCGCACAGCTTTTTGGCCGACATCGCCAGCAACGAGCCGGATCTGTCGTCGGCGCTCGCCGTGCTCGCGGCCCTGGTCGTCCGGGTCGAAGCGGCCGGCGTGCCGCGCCACCACACCGTGCTGGCCGGATTTTCCCAGGGCGCCTGCCTCGCCGCGGAGTTCGCCGTGCGCCATGCCGCTCGCTACGGGGCCGTCGTGGTCTACAGCGGCGGCGTCATCGGGCCGCCGGGAACGGTGTGGAACGACAGCGGCCGCTTCGACGGCACGCCGATCTTCTTCGGCTGCAGCGACGTCGACAGCCACGTGCCCGAGGCGCGCGTGAACGAGAGCGCGGCGCTCTGCCAACGCATGGGCGGCGAGGTGACGCGCCGCATCTATCCCGGCATGGGACACCTCGTGAACGATGACGAGATCGCCTGGATGCAGCGCCTGCTGGAAGTGCTGGCCCCGAGGGCCTGACGGACCGACGCCTCATACGTTCTGCGCATGCGTTGAATCAGGCGCCTCTACGAGCGGATCGGCAGGCCCGTGAACGGCTCGTTCGACACCTTCGAGACGCGGGAAGCGGTGACCGCCGGTACGCGCGTGTGGCGGGAACTGCAGTCGGTGGTGGCGCGGACGCGGGCCCGTGAGTTGACGCACCCGGCGCCGGCGGCGCTCGAGCCGCGTGTCGCCGCCGTCAGGGTGCAGTAGCGAGCGCGACTTCTTCGGCGACGAACGCCTGCCACGCCGCTTCACTGCGCACCTCGAAGAGCGCGCGCATGCGGTAGTGACCGAGGCCGCACAGCTGCGAGCAGCCCACTTCCCACGAGCCGGTCGTGATGGGGGTGAACCAGGTGCTCACCGGCAGCCCGGGTGTCACGTCCTGCTTCACGCGCATGGTCGCCAGCGTGAAGCTGTGAATCACGTCTTTACTCGACAGGTGCACCACCGTGGGGCGGTTCACCGGCACGACCAGGATGCCGATGAGCACGAAGTCGTCGGCCGCGGCCGGGTCGGTGCGGTCGATGCCGATCGGATCGGCGGCGGTGATGAGCGTCGGCGTGGTGCGGCCGAACTGTTGGTCGGGGCCCGGGTAGTGGAAGTTCCACGCGAACTGCTCGCCGATGACCCGCACCTCGGCGGCGCCAGCCGGGACCGGCACGGCGCGGGCGAACCACGCCGGCAGGGCAGAGCCGGCCAGCAGCCACACGTCGCCGAGCACGACCGCGGCAATGGCCACCAGCGGCCAGCGCTGCCCGGCGGGCGGGCCCGGGGCGACCTCCGGCCGCGCCCGGAACTTCACCAGGATGATCGCGAAGACGACCAGCCAGCTCAGGAAGATGAGCGCGCCTTCGGTGTGGGCCGCCGCGAGCACGCCGTCGAAGCGCGCGGCATGGGCCGAAGCGGGTACCGGCAGCCAGCGATTGAGCCAGTCGCCGATCATGGCGCCTCCGGCGTCGCCACGCCGCCACCCTCGGCGCCATCGAGCCGGGCGACCACGACCGCGCCGCGGACGAGCGCGGCCACGACCACCAGCGCCACCACCGCCATCACCGCCACGCCGGCATGCAGGCCGCCGGTGAGCAGCGAGTCGAACGGGCGCGCGCACACGACACAGGCGAAGATCGGCGTCATACCAGATACAGCCCGCAGACCGTGATCATCCACAGCGACAACATCAGCACCCAGTAGCGTTGCAGCATGGCGCCGCGCCGCGCCCGCTGCCGCGCCGGCACCGCTTCGAGCGCCACCCACACGGCGGCGATGGTGCCGCCGGCGACCAGCAGCGCCACGGTGCCCGTGAGCACATACCAGCAGGCCAGCGGCACGCTCGCCGAGGGCACGTGACCCTGCGAGGCCAGCCAGCCGGCGATGTAGATGCAGCGCCACACGAACGCGGTACCCGCCAGTCCGACCAGCCACGAGAAGCGCGGCAGGCCGGCAATCGGCACGCCCTCGCCCGACAGGCGGCGCGACTGCATCACCGCGAAGCCCAGCCACATCGTGCGGAACCAGTGGTCCACCGCGATCGGCCACTCCGACGCCGGACCGGTCCGCCACGGCATTTCCCACGCGGCGCTGCCGGCCCGCAGCAGCACGTACCCGGAAAAGAGCGCGCCGTAGAACATGACGAGCGATGCGATGAACAGCCACATGCCGGCCAGCGCGGCGCGGCCTTCGCGGTCGGACATCGTGACCGCGTTCACGCCCGTTCCTCCTCGTAGCGATACGGGCCGCCGGTGACCACCGGCGGTTCGAGGAAGTTGCCGGGCGGCGGCGGCGAGGTGGTGGCCCATTCGAGCGTCGTCGCCCGCCACGGGTTCTCGGCCGCGGCGCCGCGGCGCGCGCTCCAGTGGAGGTTGAAGAGGAACACCAGCTGGAAGAGGCCGAGCGCGACGGCACTCCACGTCATGTGCGGATTCCACGCCAGCGACGGCGCGGCCAGTTCGTACTGCAGGCCGGCGTCGTACATCCGCCGGTTGACCCCCATGATGCCCATCAGGAACATCGGCAGGAAGATCGCGTTCATGGTGACGAACGAGCCGACGAAATGCACCAGCCCCAGCCGCTCGTTGAGGCGCCGGCCGGTGACCTTCGGGAACCAGTGGTAGACGGCGGCGAAGAGCGCGAACATCGTGCCCGGCGCCACCAGGTAGTGGAAATGACCGATGACGTAGTAGGTGTCGTGGAGGATGAGGTTGCTCGGTCCGAGTCCGAGCGGCAGGCCGGTCACCCCGCCCAGACCGAACATCGGCAGGAAGGCCAGCGCGAAGCACATGGCGGTCGTGTAGCGAATCGTGCCGCCCCACAGCGTGAGGACCAGCGACGTCAGCAGGATGACCGACGGCACCGACACCGCGATGGTCGTGATCTGGAAGAAGCTGCTGAGCGTCGTGCTCATGCCGGTGAGCAGCATGTGGTGGGCCCAGACCAGCATCGACCAGGCGCCGAGGGCCACGACCGACCCTACCATCAGGCCGTAACGCCATAAGGTGCGCCGCGCGTGCGCCGTGATCACCTCCGCCACGATGCCCATCGCCGGCAGGATGAGCACGTAGACCTCGGGATGCGCGAGGAACCAGAAGAGGTGCTGCCACAGCAGCGGGTTGCCGCCGCCGGAGACGGCCAGCGGCGTGTTGCTCACGGCCAGCCCGGTGGGCAGGAAGAAGCTGGTGCCGACGACACGGTCCATGAGCTGAAAGACCGCCGCCGCCTGCAGCGCTGGAAACGCCAGCAGCAGCAGCAGCGCCGTCATCACCTGCGACCACACGAAGAAGGGCAGTCGCATCAGCGTCAGGCCCGGCGCCCGGTAGGCGACCACCGTGGCCACGAGGCTGATGGCGCCGAGCATCGACGAGACGCCGAGCAGCAGGATGCCGACCAGCCACACGGTCTGGCCCGACGAGGCGATGATGGCCAGCGGCGGATACGAGGTCCAACCCGAGTTGGCCGCCCCGCCCGGCAGGAAGAAGCTGCCGGCCATCAGCACGCCGGCGGTGAGGTACACGAGGTACCCGGCGGCGCCCAGGCGCGGAAAGGCCAGACCGGCGGCGCCAACCTGGAGCGGCACGAAATACGAGCCGAGGGCGCCGACCGCCATCGGCACGACGGCCAGGAAGATCATCACCGACCCGTGCATCGCCACGAGCTGGTAGTAGAACTCCGGCAGCAGGATGCCGCCAGGCGCGTTGGTCTCGCCAAACAGCGCCGTCGCGATCGGAATCGGCTGCCCCGGCCACGCCAGCTGCCACCGCAAGAGCAGCATCAGCAGGAACCCGACCACCATGAACACGGCCGACGTGTTGGCGTAGGCGAGGCCGAGGGATTTGTGGTTGGTGAGACGATTCACGGCGGGACTCGGCACTCGGAACTTGGAACGTGACGCCAGCGGTTCGATGTTACCGTGTCCCGACCGTCTCGACGTTTGCCGTCCCGGGCCCGGGGCCCCAGGACCCGCCTTACGATACCCCCATGCGCCGCGATTGCCTGCCCGGGCGGCCCTGGCGGATTCATCCGAAGCCGGACGCGACTGCCGAGCAGAAGGCGCGGATCGTAGCCTGGCTCGGCCGCTGAGCCCGACAGACTCGTCACGCGGGTTGCCCCAGGTCGGCACAGTGCGTGCTGAAACGAGGCAGATGTCGGATTCGGCGGCCGCGTGTCGGAATTTGCCGAGCAATCGCGGCTGCCGAGCCCATTTCGCGTCCGCCACCGGGGGCCGCCGGCTCCTGCGGTGCTCCGCGACGGCACAGCGCGTCCTTGCACACCGAACTGGTAGACCAAGAGCAAGTGCCTACTGTTGAGGGACTTAGCAGTCGTCTACGGCTCTGGATCGTCCCTTGCTCTGTCGCAGGGCATGAGTTTCAGGACTGCCCTCTCGTCCACACGTCATGCGACCTCGACGCGCTCGACAGGATCGCGTTCGAGTCATTGGTCGAAAGGCTGGTTCGCGCTGGCGCTGCTGGCGATGTGCGCCGCCGCCGGCAGCACCGCCCTCGAGGCGGCGCCCGGCCAGAACCGCCGCGGCCGCCGCGCCCACATCGACCGCGAGTTGACGCTTCGGCTCGACGGCACGGACTTCACGCGCGAGGAGCGCGTGATCGTCACCTTCAAGAAGGGCGCGAAGAGCCGCAAGTTGCAGCAGTTGCGAGCGCTCGGTGTGCAGGTCGACAAGGATTTCGTCGCCATCGAAGCGGTGGCCGCCAGGATCCCCCGCGGGCTGCTGCGTGAACTGGCCGAGCAGGACGACGTGCTGGCGCTGTCGGTCGATGCCGAGGTGAGCCCGATGAGCGTGGCCGGCGTCAGCGGCACGGCGCAGGGCTCCGCTTACTCGTTGCGCAGCACGCTAGGCCTCGAAGCGACGACGCTGGCCCCGACCGCCATCGCGACCGGAGCCACGACCAGCTCGAAGGGCATCTCGGTCTCCAGTCTGTCCTGGTCGCACACGGTCGCCGCTGGCACCAATCGCATCCTGGTCGTGACCACGGCTCATAGAGACGGAGCGAAGTACGTCTCGAACGTGACCTACGGCGGCGTGAACCTGGCAATCAGGATGTCTGCCGGGGCCTCTAGCAACAGCGCCGCCATCTACTACATGGTGAACCCGCCGGTCGGGACCGCGAACGTCGTGGTGACGATGGGCGGAGCGGCCAACGTGGCGGCGTCGGCCCAAGTGTTCACCGGCGTCGACCAGGTCACGCCCTTCACGCCCGGCGCGTCCGGCGCGGGCACGAGCACCACGGCCTCGGTCTCCCTGGCGAGCCAGGTGGGTGAGGTCGTGCTCAGCGCGGTCGTCGGCAACGGCGACGCCAAGACCATGGCCCTCATTGGGACCGGCACGAGTCTGTGGAACAACGGCACCGGCACCGCGAGTTCCAACGTCAGGGGCGCCGCGGCGACGCGGCCCGGCGGCGGCACGGTGACCGTCGGCTGGACGCTGGGGGCCAGCAAGCCCTGGGGCATTGTAGCGACCACCCTGCGGCCGGGGCAGGTCGCGGTGACGGCGCCGACCACGACCCGCACGGGCGCCGGCGTGACGGTGGCGGTGATCGACTCCGGCATGCTGCAGGACGGCGGCGGCACGGCTCGCATCAAGACGACGCGCGATTTCACGACCGGCAACGCGAATCCACCGGCGATCGCGCCGCTGGATGGCTACGGCCACGGCACGCATGTGGGGGGCCTCATCGGCGGCGACCAGGTGGAAGCCAAGGGCGTGGCGCCGGGCGTGTCGTACGTCAGTCTGCGCGTGCTCAACGACTACGGTGCCGGCGCGACCAGCGACGTGATCAACGCCGTCCAGTGGGCGGTGGCGAACAAGGCCGCCTACGGCATCGACGTGATCAATCTGTCGCTGGGGCATCCCATCTTCGAGCCGGCCGCGACCGATCCGCTCGTGCAGGCCGTGGAAGCGGCGGTGCGCGCGGGCCTCGTGGTGGTGGCGTCGGCCGGCAACATGGGCACGAACCCGCTGACGGGTCAGGTTGGCTACGCCGGCATCAGCTCGCCCGGCAACGCGCCCTCGGCCATCACCGTGGGCGCCGAGAAGACCTTCGACACGACCTCGCGCGCCGACGACCTCGTCGCCGACTACAGCTCGCGCGGGCCGACGTGGTACGACGGCTTCGCCAAGCCGGACGTGGTGGCGCCTGGGCATCGGGTGGTGGGGCCCGCCTCGCCGACGCAGATGCTCTACTGCCTGCTCGCCACGCAGCGCGTCACGCTAGGCGGCCGCGAGTACCTGCGCCTGAGCGGCACGAGCATGGCGGCGGCGGTCGTGACCGGTTCGGTCGCGCTGATGATCGAGGGCACGAGGACCATCTTCGGCGCGACGCCCACGGCCAACGCCGTGAAGGCGATGCTGCAACACACGGCGTTCCCGCTGGCCGACGTCGCCGGCACCGTGTATCACGGGCTGGCGCAGGGCGCCGGCGCGTTGAACCCGGCTGGCGCGTTGGTGCTGGCCCAGGCGATCAATCCCACCGCAACCGTCGGCACCAACTGGCTGACGGTGGGCGTGACCGAGTCCACGACGGTGGACGGCCAGAACATCGTGTGGGGCGAGAACATCGTGTGGGGCGACAACGTCGTGTGGGGCGAAGCCATCTACACGAAGCGCGA
>JANNIB010000237.1:0-6386 GCA_031404695.1 Acidobacteriota bacterium | reverse complement strand
TCGTCCTCGTCCTCGTCCTCGTCCTCGTCCTCGTCCTCGTCCTCGTCCTCGTCGTTGGCAGCGGGAGTTTCGTCTTCCTCCGGCTCTTCGTCGTCTTCGTCTTCCTCTTCTTCGTCTTCTTTGTCGCTGTCGATTTTCGTGCGCATCGACATGGAGAACTCGCCCTACACCGACGCGACGCTCGATATCCTCGAGACCGTGTGGGGCCTCGGCTACACCTTTGTCGGCACGGTGATGCAGTCGTGCCTGCTGCGGACGCTGTCCGACGTGGAGCGCCTGAACAGGCTGGGCGCGCGCGTGCGGCTGGTGAAGGGCGCCTACAACGAGCCGGCGGCGGTGGCGCACCAGCGCCTCGAAGACGTGAACGCCGCCTTCGTCACGCTGGCCAAGGCGCTCCTCGATGGCAATCCGTATCCGGCCATCGCCACGCACGACCCGGCGATGATCGACGCGGTCAAGGCTCATGCCGCCGCGCAGGGCATCGGCCGCGACCGCTTCGAGTTCCAGATGCTCTACGGCATCCGCCGCGACCTGCAGACGGCGCTGCTGGCCGACGGCTACAAGGTGCGCGTCTACGTGCCGTTCGGCAAGCAGTGGTTCCCGTATTTCATGCGCCGGCTGGGCGAGCGTCCGGCCAACGTCGCGTTCGTGCTGCGCGGCATCCTGCGCGACCGCGCCTGATTTGTAACGGGGTCTGTCACCATCACCGAATGTAACGGGGTCTGTCACGGTCACAGACGGTGACAGACCCCGTTACATTTCGTGACCGTGACAGACCCCGTTACAAATCAGCGGCACCAGGCGCGGATGGCGCCGGCCAGGGCGTCGCGGCACTGGCGCACGCTCGTGAGGTCCACCCACTCCTCGACGCTGTGGAGGCCCGCGCCGGTGGGCCCGAAGAGCACCGAGGGGATGCCGGCGCCGGCGAGCACGGCCGCATCGGTCCAGAAGCTCATGCCGATCGTCGCCGCGCGGCAGCCGGCGGCGCGCGCGCAGGCGCCGAGCACCCCCGGCAGCGGATGCGCGGCGTCGATTTCGTAGGGCGGACGCGCGAACATCGAGGTGGCGGTGGCCGAGAACGCCGGGTTGGCGCTGGCCAGCCGCGCGAGGATCGCGTCCAGCTCCGAGGCCAGCACGGTCTCGGGCTCGCCGGGAATCGTCCGCCGCTCGACCTGCAGGGTGCAGCGGTCGGGATAGCTGCTGAGCTCGCGCCCGCCGGTAATCGTGGACGCGTGCAGCGACGCCGTGCCGAGGCGCGCGTGACGCGCGCCGGCCTGCAACTGCTGGTCGAGGTCGCCCAGGGCGGCCAGCACGCGCCCCATGTGCACGATGGCGTCGATGCCGTCGGCCGGGCGGCTGCCATGAGCCGCCTTGCCGGTGGTGACGACTTCGCTCCAGGCGAAGCCCTTGTGACAGACCGCGACGTCGAGGTCGGTCGGCTCGGTGACGATGCCGGCATCGGCGCGCCACCTGGTCACCAGCGCGTCGGCGCCGATACTCGAGTGCTCTTCGTCCACCACGCAGGCGACGATCACCTTGCCGGCGGCGAGACCGCCGCCCTCGGCCGCGACCCGCACGGCATCGATCATCGCCGCGACGCCGCTCTTCATGTCTTGCGCGCCGCGGCCGTACATCCGCCCGTCGCGCACGACCGGCTCGAACGGCGCTGCCATGCCGGCGACGCCGACGGTGTCGATGTGCCCGCACAGCATCAGCGACGGCCCCTCCGCGCGTCCGGCCAGCGTGCCGACGATGTTGGGCCGCCCGGGCGCGACCTCCTGCACCTCGACGGCCAGGCCGATCGCTTCGAGCTCCTGGGCGATCCGCCGCGCTACCCCCGCCTCCCCCGCCGCGCCGGGCACGAGCGAGGGATTCACCGAGTCGATGGCCACGAGATCGCGAAGCAGACGGTCGACGGAGTCCATGCCGTCAGCATACCGGGGACTGTCCCCATTCCAGCCGGGGCCTGACTAGTGGCAGATCCTGCGAGTACGATGGCAGCAATGACCACGGCCGCCCCGCCGCTCGATCTCGCGCTCGCTGTCGCCGAGGCTGCCAGAGCGCGCGGCGGACGGGCGCTCGTCGTCGGCGGCTTCGTGCGCGACCAGCTGCTCGGACGTCCCTCGAAGGACCTCGATCTCGAGGTCTTCGGCGTACCCGAAGCCGAGGTGGCGGCGATGCTCGCCGGCCTCGGCCGGGTCGAGCCCGTGGGCCGCGCCTTCCCGGTGTACAAGCTCGGCCCGATCGACGTCGCGCTCCCCCGCCGCGAGTCGAAGAGCGGACGCGGGCACACGGCGTTCACCGTGCAGGGCGATCCGCACATGTCGTTCGAAGACGCCGCGCGCCGCCGCGACTTCACGATGAACGCCATCTCGTGGGATCCGCTGACCGGCAAGTACGTCGATCCCTTCGATGGTCGCGCCGACCTCGAGGCCCGGCGCCTGCGCGTGGTCGATGCGGCGACCTTCGCCGACGACAGCCTGCGGGTGCTGCGGGCCGTGCAGTTCGCCGCGCGTTTCGGCGCCACGCTCGACGAGCAGGCGACGGCGATCTGCCGCGCCATTCGCCTCGATGACCTGCCGGCCGAGCGCCTGTGGGGCGAGTTCGAGAAGCTGCTGCTGGTGGCAGACCGTCCGTCGGCCGGGTTCGCGCTCGCGCGCACGCTCGGGGTGGTCGAGCAGATTCTCCCGGAGATGGTGCCGCTCTACGACTGTCCGCAGGACCCGGAGTGGCACCCCGAGGGCGACGTCTGGACGCACACGCTCATGGTGATCGATGAGGCACGCCGGCGAAACGCCGACCTCGATCGCCCGCGTCTTGCGACGATCATGCTGAGCGCCGTCTGCCACGACCTCGGCAAGCCGGCCACGACGGCGGTCATCGACGGGCGCTGGCGCTCGCCCGGTCACGAAGCCGCGGGTGTCGCCCTGGCCACCCGCATCCTCGACCGCTTCAACGTCAATACGCTCGACGGCTTCGACGTGCGTCACCAGGTGCTGGCGATCACCGTCGAACACCTGCGCCCGAGCGCCTTCTTCAAGGCCAAGGACACGGTGCGCGATGGCGCGTTTCGTCGTCTCGCCGGCCGGGTGGACCTCGAACTGCTGGTCCGCTTCGGCCGCGCCGACTGCCACGGCCGCACCGGCGCCTTCGACTGCTCAGCGATGGACTGGTTCCTCGAGCGCGCCCGCGCCCTCGGCGTCGAGCACGCCGCGCCGAAGCCGATCCTGCTGGGCCGGCATCTGCTCGATCTCGGCGTCACGCCGGGTCCGCGCATGGGCGAGATCCTGCGCGCGGTCTACGAACGGCAACTCGACGGCGCCGTCAATTCGCTCGACGACGCCGTGGCGGCCGCGCGCGCCGAAATCCAGCCCTAAACCGGCAGGTCGATCCGCTCGTGGGTGAGGGTCGTGCCCTCGACGCGCAGGATCGACAGCGTCACCGGCAGCGAGAAGCGGCGCGGACCGGCGCTGCCGGGATTCAGGAACAGCACGCCACGCTTCCACTCCGCTCGCGGCTGATGCGAGTGCCCGGAGATGACCGCGGCAAAGCCGGCAGCCACGGGATCGACATCCAGCGTGCCGAGGTCGTGCAGCATGTAGACGTCGAGCGTGCCCAGCCGCGACACATCGGTCATCGGCAGCGCCGTCGCCCACACGCCGCGATCGACGTTGCCGCGCACAGCCGTCGTCGGCGCGATCGCTTTCAGGCGGGCGAGGATCTCAGTCGTGCCGACGTCGCCAGCGTGCAGAATCTGGTCCACGCCGCGCAGCGCCTCCACCGCCTCGGGTCTCAGCAGCCCGTGCGTGTCCGAGATCACGCCGACGGTGAGTAGTCGTGTGGTCATATCGCGACCGGCGACAGCCGGGCGCGATGAGCCCCAGCCCCCAGCCCCTAGTTCGTGATGTACTTCGCGAAGTGATCCGGCTGCACGTTGCCGCCGCTCACGATGGCCACCACCGTGCCGACCGGCGCACCGAGGCCCAGCATCACCGCCGCCGTCGCCGCCGCGCCGCTCGGCTCGGCCACGATCCGGGCGTTGCGGAACAGCCACGCCACGGCTTTCGCCATCGCCTCGTCGGGCACCGCCACCAGGTCGTCCACGTACTGCTGCACGTGCGCGAAGGTGATGTCGCCGGCCCGCATGTTCATGATGCCGTCGCCGATGCTGGCCGTCTTCTCGAGCGTGACCGGATGCCCGGCTTCGCGCGCCGCCCGCATCTTCATCGCCCCGACCGGCTCGACGCCGACGATCCGCACCTCGGGACGCGACAGCTTGATCGCGGCGGACACGCCGGCGATGAGGCCGCCGCCGCCCATCGGCACGTAGACGGTGCCGAGGTCCGGCACCTGTTCGAGCAGTTCCAGGCCCACGGTGCCCTGGCCGGCGATGATCATCGGGTGATCGAACGGCGGGATGATCGACAGCCCGCGCGCGGCCGCCTCAGCCTCGGCTCGTGACTGCCGGTCGAGCGAGGTCGTGCCGGCGAAGATCACCTCCGCGCCGTAACTCCGCACGCCCTCGACCTTGACGGCCGGAGCGGTGGTCGGCATCACGACCACCGCCGGCACCCCCATGGCCTTCGCGGCCATCGCCACCCCCTGGCCGTGGTTGCCCGACGAATAGGTGATGACACCGCGGGCCCGGGCCTCGGCCGGCAGCTGCGCCAGCATGTTGAAGGCGCCGCGCACCTTGAAAGCGCCCATCGGCTGCAGGTTCTCGCACTTGATGCGGAACGGATGCGCCTCGCCCGCGGCCGGCCACGGCAGCGTCATCACCGGCGTGCGAAGAGCGGTGCCGCGCACGCGCTCGGCGGCGGCATGGAGGTCGTCGAGCGTCACCAGCGGCGTCATCATCACTTCTTCCGCGCCTGGGCGAACTCGTCGCCGTCGTTGTAGACCGGCATCGCCGGCGCGGCCGCTACCTGCCAGGCCAGCGCCGTCAGCAGCTTGATGTCGTCGGCGGCGCCGCTGAAGTCCCACCCCGGGCTGTACTCGTCCGAGGGTTGGTGGTAGTCCTTGCCGTTGTAGGCCTCCTGCTGCGCGACCAGCGCCGCCGCGTTCGGGCCTTCGAACTGCTTCGGCTCGCTCAACGACAGCGCCGGCACGCCGGCCTTCGCGAACGGGAAGTGATCGGAGCGGAAGAAGTAGCCGCGTTCGGGATGGGTGTCTTCGCCGACGACCCGGCCGCGCTCCTTCGCCAGCTCGCTGAAGGTCGCACCGAGCGACGAGCGGTTGGACCCGAGCATGACGATGTCTTTCGTGCGTCCGAGGTAGTTGGCGCCGTCGACGTTGATGTTGGCGGCGAAGCGGTCGATCGGCAGCGGCGGATGCGCGGCGAAGTACTCGCTGCCGAGCAGTCCCGATTCCTCCGCCGTCGTGAACACGAAGTAGATCGAACGGGCCGGCGCGCCGCCGGCGCGGCTGAGGGCCTGGGCCATAGTCAGCACGGCCGCGCAACCCGAGGCGTTGTCGTAGGCGCCGTTGTGGATACGGTCGGCATCCGGCGCCTCACCCGGCTGCAGGGCCCGCACGCCGAAATGATCCCAGTGGGAGGTAATCGCCACCGCTTCCTGCGGACTGGTGCCCTTCAGCACGCCGACGACGTTCGGCGAGACCTTCCGCGCCGAGGTCTGCGTCAGCGCGGCCGTGGCGGTGATGCCGAGCGGCACGGCCGTGAAGCCGCGCATCGAGGCGCTCGAGCGCAGCGCATCGAGGCTCAGCCCGGCCCGCGTCACCAGATCCGCAGCCGCGGCATTGGAGATCCAGGCCTTCACGCCGAGGGCCGGGGCGCCCGGCGCCGGCGGCAGTGAGTACTGCGTGCCGGTCCACGACGACTGCACGACCTGCCACGGATAGGTCGCCGATTCATCGGTGTGGATGAGCAGTGCGCCCGCCGCGCCCTGCCGGGCCGCTTCCTCGAACTTGTAGGTCCAGCGGCCGTAGTAGGTCAGCACCTTGCCGCCGAAGAGCGTCGGCTCGGTCGACGGCGCCGGCGGGTCGTTCACCATGATGAGCACCCACTTGCCCTTCACGTCCACGCCGGCGTAGTCGTTCCATTGCTGCTCGGGCGCGACGATGCCGTGGCCCACGAAGACGACCTCGCCCTTGACCGACACCTTCGCGTCCTCGACGCCCGAGAACGCCACCACGTCGTCGAGGTACTTGAAGGTGCGGCCGGGCACGGCGAGCGTGAACGATCGGTCGACCGTGGCCTCGACGATCGGCACGTCCTGGAAATACGTGCCGTTGTCGCCCGCCGGCTCGATGCCGGCCAGGGCGAGCTGGGTGGCGAGATAGGCGGTGGCCAGTTCGCCGCCGCGGGTGGCTGGCGCGCGGCCTTCGAAGTGGTCGTGCGACAACATCCGCACGTGGGCGGCGATGCG
>JANNIB010000236.1:0-29305 GCA_031404695.1 Acidobacteriota bacterium | reverse complement strand
TCTCGAAGTCGATGGCAGTGAAGTTCAGCGGCACCTCTTGATGCTCGCACGAGCCGCCGACGTGGCGCAGCGCACAGCCCCTCGTGTTGGGATCAAAGACTGTTGACATTGCGCATTGACTTAGAGATGCTCACCGCGGCCGCCGGCGCCGCCCTGCATCTGAAGCACACCTCCTTGAGCGCCGCGCACGTCCGGGCGTGGCTGCCGGCGACGACCTGGATCTCGCGCGCCGTGCACTCGACCGATGATGCGCGCGCGGCCGGCCCGGTGGACGCGCTCATCGCCGGCACCGCAGCGCCGACGCGCTCGAAGCCCGCGGGCACGCCGACGCTTGGCGTCGCCGGGCTCACCGCAATCGCCGCGGCCAGCACGGCGCCGGTCTTCGCCATCGGCGGGCTCGGCCCGGCCGACTGGCGCTGGGTGGCCGACAGCGGCGCCTACGGCATCGCCGCCGTCGGCGTTTTCCTGCCGCGACCCGGCGACGATCCGGGGGAAGCGGTGGCGCGCGCGCTGGCGGCGTTCGTCCGCGCGATTGACTGAGACGGTGGGCGTCACTACGATCGCAGGGTTGGGGGCGCGATCGCCCGCGGTGGACTGGATGATGCCGGTGCTCGACACCTGTGAAGACTTCGGACTGGCGCTGCGCACGACGCGCGAGGCGGCCGGCCGCTCGCTGCGCGAAGTGGCGGACGTCACGAAGCTCGGCGTGCGCACGCTCGACGCGCTCGAACGCAACCAGATCGATCGGTTGCCGCCGGGGATCTTTCGACGGGCGGTGGTGCGCGCCTTCGCCAAGGAAGTCGGCCTCGATCCGGAAGACACGCTGCGCGTGTTCCTGGCGCGCCACCCGGACGCGCTGCCGCCACCCGGACCGCCGCAGGGCCCGGTGGCCGATCTGCCGGTGCGTCCGCGTGGCTGGCCGTCGGTGATTGTCACCGGCCTCGCCGTCGGCGTCGTCGTGGCGCTGGTCGTCCTCGCCTACCTGCTCTGGCCCCGACCGGCGCAGGTCGGGCAGCTCGACCCCGGTGCCGGGCGCCGCGCGGCGACGACCCGGTCGGCGGAGCGGGCGCGCTGATGGACTGCGGACTGAAGACGCTGTTGCTCGACAGCTTCCGAAAGGAGGACGTGCCGCGCGAGGTGCGCCTCGATGCGGCGCTGGGCCACGTGGCGCCGCGCGGGCAGGAGCAGCTGGCGCTGCTGGCGTTGCTCCTCGATGACGCCGACGCCGAGGTACGGGCCGCGGCGACAGCGACGCTGGCGCGGATCCCGTCAGCGGCGCTGGCAGCTGTGCTCGCGCGCGCCGACACTCCGGCCGAACTGCTCCGCTTCTTCAGTGCCCGCGGCGTGACGCCGGTGCCCGGCCCCGAGACCTCGGCGGCCGACGACGAGGCCCCGCTCGTCGAGGCCCCGGGCGGCGACTGGGACACCATCGCCGACGACGCCGCGGGCGAGATCACGACCGAGAGCGGGCTGTCGATTACCCAGCAGATCCAGCAGATGAACGTCATGGAGCGCGTGCGCGCCGCCATGAAGGGCTCGCGCGAGGTGCGGGCGCTGCTCATCCGCGATCCGAACAAGATGGTGTCGTCGGCGGTGCTGTCGTCGCCGAAGATCACGAGCTCCGAAGTCGAGAGCTTCGCGAAGATGGCCAACGTCGCCGAAGACGTGCTGCGCGCGATCGGCCAGAACCGCGCCTGGGTGAAGAACTACGGCGTGGCCGCGTCGCTGACGCGCAACCCGAAAACGCCGGTGGCGATGTCGATGAACCTCATGCAGCGGCTCATCGACCGCGACGTGCGCGCGCTGTCCATCGATCGCAACGTGCCGGAACCGCTGCGCGTCGCCGCCCGCAAGCGCCTCGTGAAATCGCAGAACGGTTAGTGCTTCTGGCGGCCCGGGCGCTTCGGCACCGCGGCTGTCGACGGCGGACGTTTTGCCGCGCCAGCCGGCGGCGCGGCCGTCTTCACGCCCCATTCCGATCGCATCTGCGCGAGCCCGTCCATGTAGACGGCGGCGCGCTCCCGTTCCTCTTCTGACGGCAATCCCTTCAGCAGGTCGATGGCGCGCTCGAGATCACGGCCGACCGTGGCCTTGGTAGTGGCGTAGTAGAGGCGCTTGATCTCGGCGAGCGAATCGGTGGAACGGGTCATCGTGTCGTCACCTGCAGTCCTTCCGTGTCGATCCCGGCTTCGAGCACGCGCGCCCCGGCGGCGCGCCAGGCCTCCCGCACCGCTTCGACGCGACCTGGCGGCACCAGCGCGAAGAGGCACCCGCCGCCCCCGGCGCCGCAGACTTTGCCGGCCCACGCGCCGGCCGCGACGGCCGCATCGAGCAGCGCGTCGATCGTGGCGGTGGTCACCCCCGGGGCGCGCTGTTTAGGGTTCGTCCACTCGTCGGCCAGACAGGCGCCGGCGCCGGGCCAGTCGCCGGCCTCGAGGGCGGCGCGCATGCGCCCGGTCGCCGCGACGATAGCGGTGAAGGCGGCCGCCACCGTGGCGTCGCCGTCGATGCGGCGTTTGGTGATGTCCCAGTTGTTGATGCCCGACTGGCGCGGCGCGCCGGTGTAGCACAGCGCCAGACGCGCCGACAGGGCCTCGGCCGGAACCGGCAGCGCGACCCTGGTGGCGCCAAACGGGCCCAGTTCGACCGCCGCCACGCCGCCGTAGAGCGCCGGCCGGTAGTCCTGCAGTCCCGTCGGCACGCCGATCACCTGGGCCTCGACGTTCTTGGCGACTTCGAGAATGCCTTCGTGGTCGAGGCCACGGCCCGTCCACGTTGAAAGGGCGGCCGTGACGGCGATGTTCAGCGCCGAGGAGCCGGCGATGCCGGCGCCGGCCGGCGAGTCGCTGCGCGTCGTCATGGTCAGTCCGCGGGCGCCGAACGCGTGCGTGAGCTTGGCCAGCAGCGGCAGCGTCGTGTCGGCGGGCAGGGCATCGAAGCTCAACGGCGGCGTCGTGACGCCGAGATCGTCGGACACGAGCACGACGGCCTGGTCGTCACGCGGCTCGATCCGCGCATAGGTGCGAATGGTGAGCGCGGCGTTGAGCGTCTGTGCGCCGGGATGAAACAGGTAGAGCGGCCAGATGTCGATGGTGCCCCCGGCGAGATCGACCCGCGTCGGGGCGGAAGCGGTCACGGTCACGCCGGAATTATAATGCTCACAATCGTATGCCGATGCCGCTACGTCGCCGCGTCGGGCAGGTGCTCATCGGGAGCTTCACCGGTCACGCGGTGCCCGTCGAGCTCACCGCCCTCGCACGGGAATTCGATCTGAGCGGCGTGACGCTCTTCGCCAGGAATGTCGACAGCCCCGAGCAGGTGCTCGAGGTCGCGCTCGGCGTCGAAGCGCTGGGCGCCGGCGCGCCGGCCTGGGTGAGCGTCGATCAGGAAGGCGGACGCGTGGCCCGACTCAAGGCCCCGTTCACGATCTGGCCGCCGGCCGCGACGCTGGGCCGGGCCTCGTCACCGGCGCTGGCCGAACGTTTCGCCCGGGCGCTCGGGCGTGAGTTGCGCGCGGTCGGCGTCACGCTCGATTTCGCGCCGGTGCTCGACGTCCTCACCAATGCCGCGAACCCCGCCATCGGCGATCGCGCGCTGTCGGACGACGCGGAGCGGGCGGCGACGCTCGGGGCCACCATCATCCGGGCCCTGCAGGCCGAAGGCGTGGCCGCCTGCGGCAAGCACTTCCCCGGCCACGGCGACACCACCGTGGACTCACACCTCGAGCTGCCGCTGGTCGAACATGCGGGTGAACGGCTGCGCGGGGTCGAGTTCGTGCCGTTTCGCGCCGCCATCGCCGCCGAGGTCGCCTGCGTGATGACCGCCCACGTGCTGGTGCCGGCACTCGACGCAGTCCGGCCGGCGACGCTGTCGCCGACCATCCTGCGGCTGCTGAGGGACGAACTGGGACATCCGGGCATGATCGTGAGCGACGACCTCGAGATGCAGGCCATCGGCAGACAGTGGACTCCTGGCGAGGCGGCCGTGGCCGCCATCAAGGCCGGCTGCGACACGGTGCTCGTGTGCGCTGGGGATGTGGACGTGCAGGCCTCGGTGCTCGAGGCGCTGGTCAAGGCGGTGGAGGCGGGCGAGCTGCCGCTGGCCCGTCTCGACGACGCCGTGGCGCGCGTCGGGCGTCAGAAGGTCCGCTTTCTCGGCGGCGCCCGGCCCCCGGCCCGCGAGCGGGTACGGGTCTGGAAGCAGGTGGTCGGGTGTGAGGAGCATCAGCTCGTCGCAGCGGAAATGGCGGCCTTCGCATGAGCGGTGACGAGACCCGGACGCTGGCCGGACGGCGGCGTCCACGGCGGCTCCAGCAGGGCGATCGCATTGCCCTGGTGGCGCCGGCCAGCCCCGTGCAGCCCGACGAGCTGGCGCGCGGCGCCGACGAGCTGCGCACCCTCGGCTTCCAACCCGTGTACGACGAGCGCGTCCTCGCGCGTCATGGCTACGTGGCGGGCACGCCGGCGGTGCGCGCCGCCTGCCTGGCGGAGGCGTGGCGCGACCCGTCGATCCGCGCCGTCGTGGCGGTGCGCGGCGGCTACGGCAGCCAGCAGCTGCTGCCGGCCCTCGATCCGCGGTGGATCGCCGCCGACCCCAAGGTGTTCATCGGCTACAGCGACATCACGACCCTGCTGGCGTGGCACGTCGCCCACGGCGGCGTCGCCTTTCATGGCCCGATGGTCGAAGGGCGCCTGGCGCGCGGCATCGGCGGCTACGACCGCGCCTCGTTGATGGCCGCGGTCACGCAGCCGGTGCCGATGGGCACGCTGTCGCCGCCGAGCCTCGAAGTGTTCCGCTCGGGGGAGGCGCAGGGCGTGCTCGTCGGCGGCACCATCACGCAGCTCGCCTCGCTGCTCGGCACGCCGTGGGCGGTGGTGCCGCGGGAACCGACGATCCTCTTCCTCGAAGACGTCGGCGAACGGCCCTACCGGCTCGATCGCCTGATGACGCAGCTCCATCAGGCGGGGATGTTCGGACGCGTCACCGGCATCGTGCTCGGCACCTTTCCCCGCTGCGACGAAGGCGGCGGTGGACCGACGGCGCGCGGCGTGCTGCGCGATCTGCTGGCGCGTTTCCCGGGACCGGTCGTGTTCGGCTTCCCCTCGGGACATACCGAGATGCCGGCGTGGACCATTCCGGTCGGGGTGTCGGCGCGCCTCACGGCCGGACCGGGCGGCGCCGGGCTGTCGATCGAAGAACCGGCGGTCAGTTGATGGCCCGCACGATCCATTTCATCGGCATCTGCGGCACCGCGATGGGCACGCTGGCGGCGATGCTGCAGCGTCGCGGCGACCGCGTGCAGGGCTCTGACGCGCATGTGTATCCGCCGATGAGCGACTTCCTGCGCGCCGAAGGCATCACGCTCCTCGAGGGCTACGACGAGGCCCACATCGACGCGGCCGTCGACGTGGTGGTCGTCGGCAACGCCATCTCCCGCGGCAATCCTGAACTCGAGGCGGTGCTCGACCGTTCGCTGCGCTACGTCTCGATGCCCGAAATCATCCGCGAGACGTTCCTGTGGGACGCCGATGCCGTGGTGATTGCCGGCACGCACGGCAAGACGACCACGACGGCGCTGGCCGGCTGGGTGCTCACGAGCGGCGGTCTTGATCCGTCGATCCTCGTCGGCGGCATCGCCCGCAATCTGGGCGACGACGGCCAGGGCGGCAGCTATCGGCTGGGCGGCGGGCGCGCCTTCGTCATCGAGGGCGACGAATACGACAGCGCGTATTTCGACAAGAGCGCGAAGTTCCTGAAGTACCTGCCCGACATCGCCGTCGTCAACAACGTCGAGTTCGATCACGCCGACATCTACGACGACCTCGACGCCGTGCGGCTGGCGTTCCGGCGCCTGGTGGCGCTGGTGCCGCGGCGCGGACTGGTATTGCTTGGCGCCGACAGCGCCGAAGCCGCCGCGCTGGCGGCCGGCGCCCGCTCACGCGTGCAGACTTTCGGCATGGCTGAGGGCGTCACCTGGCGCGCCACGGCGCTCGAGCAGCAGGGCGCCGCCACGCGCTTCACCGTCAACGGTCCGGGTGGTCTCGCCGCCACGCTCGACGTGCCCCTTCTCGGGCAGCACAACGTGCGCAACGCCCTGGCGGCAGTCGCCGTCGCGCACGAGTGCGGGCTGTCGATGAAGGCTATCCGCGACGGCCTCGCGACCTTCCGCGGCGTCAAGCGCCGTCTCGAGGTGGTGGGTGAGCGGCGCGGCGTCACCGTCTACGACGACTTCGCGCATCACCCGACCGCCGTCGCCGAGACCATCGCGGCGCTGCGCGCGGCTCGCCCCGGGCGGCGCTTGTGGGCGCTCTTCGAGCCGCGCTCGGCCTCGTCGTGCCGCCGTGTCTTCCAGGCCGACTTCGCGCGCGCCTTCGCCGACTCCGATCGGGTCATCATCGCGCCGGTGTTCCGAAGCACGTGGGCCGACGCCGATCGATTGTCGGTGCCCGAGTTGATCCGCGAGCTCACCACGGCCGGCGTCGACGCCCGAGAACTGCCGTCCGTCGAGGCAATCGTCGCGGCGGTGGCTCGCGAGGCGACGGCCGGCGACGACATCCTCGTGATGTCGAATGGCGGATTCGGCGGCATCCACGGCAAGCTGCTCGAGGCGCTGGCGTGAGCGGCCCGGTCTTGTCGCGGCCGCGCCTGCATCATTCGGGCGACGGCCTGGTGCTGGTCGAGTTCGCAGCCACGATTTCGCCTGACGTGAATCGCCGGGCGGTGGCGCTCGCGGCGGCGATCCGCGGGGCGCGCGTGCCTGGCGTGCGCGACGTCGTGCCGGCGTACGCGTCGGTGGGCGTCCACGTCGATCCGCTGCGCTTCGATCACGCCGCCCTCGACGCGGTGGTCTCGCACGCGTGGGATACGGCCGGCAGCGCGGAAGCGCCCGGACGCGTGGTCGAGATTCCGGTGTGCTACGGCGGGGCGTTCGGGCCCGACCTGGCCGAAGTCGCCGCCTTCGCCGGGTGTGCGGCCGCCGACGTCATCGCCCGGCACGCTGGCGGGCACTACCGGGTCTACATGCTGGGCTTCCTGCCCGGCTTCGCGTACCTGGGCGGGGTGGAGTCGTCGATCGCGATGCCGCGGCGGGCGACCCCTCGCACCAGCGTGCCGGCCGGCAGCGTCGGCATTGCCGGAGGGCAGACAGGCGTGTATCCGTGCGAGAGTCCGGGCGGGTGGCGCCTCATCGGGCGCACGTCGACGGCGATGTTCGACCTGTCGCGGTCGGTACCGGCGCTGCTCGCGCCGGGTGATGTGGTGCGCTTCGTGCCGATCGCGCACGACCGCTGGACGGGCCCGACGGCGTGACGCCTCGCGCCTGTCTCGTCGTGCGGCCGGGCCTGCTGACGACCGTCCAGGATCTCGGGCGCTGGGGCCAGCAGGCGGCCGGCGTGCCGGTGGCCGGCGCGATGGACACCTACTCGCTGCGGCTCGCCAACCTGCTGGTGGGCAATCCCGAAGGCGCGGCGGCGCTCGAGGTGACCCTGCTGGGGCCGACGCTGCGGGCGGAGGGGCCGCTGGTGGTTGCCGTCGCCGGCGCGGTCTTCGATCTCAGCGTCGACGATCGCCCGGTGCCGCACGGCGCCGCGTTCGAGGTCGCCGCCGGCAGCGCCCTGCGCTTCGGCGAGCGGCGCACCGGCTCACGCGCCTATCTGGCCATCGACGGCGGCATCGCCACACCGGCGGTGCTTGGCAGCCGCGCCACGCATCTGGTGAGCCGGATGGGCGGCCTCGACGGCCGGGCTCTGGTTGCCGGCGACCGCCTGCCAATCGGCGCCGGGCCCGCCGCCGCGGTGCATCGCGCGACCCGGGCGCCGCTGCCGCTCGACGCCGTGGCCGGGCAGCGCCGGCTGCGCGTCCTGCTCGGGCCCCAGGACGACTGGTTCACCCCCGCGGCGCTCGATGCGCTGCTGGGCGCCCCTTTCACGGTGTCGTCGCGGTCGGACCGCATGGGCTTCCGGCTCGACGGCCCGGCGCTCACGACCAAGCGGCCGGGCGAACTGCTCTCGGAACCGGTGGCGTTCGGCGCCCTCCAGGTGCCCTCCGGTGGCGCGCCGATCCTGCTCATGGCCGACCGCCAGACCGCCGGCGGCTATCCGAAAATCGCCACCGTCATCAGCGCCGATCTGCCGCTGGCCGGACAGCTCGCGCCCGGCGACGCGGTGCGATTTGCCGCCTGCACCCGCGCCGAAGCCCGCAGCGCGCTCATCGCGCGCGAACGCGATCTGCTGCGGGCGCTTCCGGACGGAGTGCGGGCATGACGTTCGGTGAGGTGATGCGCGCCGCCCTCCCGGGCGTGCCGGTGACGGCGGATGCGCCGCTCGGGCCGCTGACGACCTTCAAGGTCGGCGGCCCCGCCGACTGGCTGGTCGAGCCGGCCAGCGGCGACGATCTGGTGCGTGTCGTCCAGTTGGTGCAACGGCAGGGCCTGCCTCTGACGATGCTTGGTGGCGGCTCGAACGTGCTCATCGCCGACGACGGCATCCGCGGCGTCGTCGTGCGGCCGCGCGGCGGCACCATGCAGCTGGTCGGGCCCGACATCGTGCGCGCGGATGCGGCAGTCACCATCAACGGGCTCGTGCGCTGGACGGTCGGACGCGGCCTCGCCGGGCTCGAGGCGTGGGCGGGCACGCCCGGGACCGTGGGCGGCGCCATCTACGGCAATGCCCATTGGCGTCAGGCCAACATCGGCGACGTGGTCGAAAGCGTGCGGGTGCTGACGCGCGACGGCGGCGTGCGGCAGGTGCCCGCCGACCGCCTCGACTTCGACTACGACACCAGCCGCCTGCAGCAGAGCGGTGAGATCCTCGTGTGGGCGGCCTTCCGCGTGCGGCCCGGGCACGATCCCGATCGGCTGCGTGAGGTGGCGCGGGCATCGCTGGCGTTCCGCAAAGCCACGCAGCCGCTGGCGTCGCCCAGTGCGGGTTGCATCTTCCAGAATCCCCAGCCGCGGCGCGACCAGGTGCCGGAGGGCATTGCGCCGTCGGCCGGCGCGCTGGTCGATCGGGCCGGACTCAAGGGGCACGCGATCGGCGGCGCGCGGGTGTCGCCGACGCATGCGAACTTCATCGTGAACGACGGCACGGGCACGGCCCGCGACATCGCGGCGCTGGTCGAGTTGTGCCGTGCGCAGGTGGCCGAGCGATTCGGCGTGACGCTCAGGGACGAGATCGTCCGGCTGGGCACGTGGCAGGGGAAAGGCTAGCAATGTCGACACTGATCATCGAAGGAGGCCACCGCCTGTCGGGCGTGGTGGACGTCGAGGGCAACAAGAACGCCGCGCTGCCGCTGATGGCGGCGACCCTGCTCACCGCCGAGACCTGTGTGCTGACGAACGTGCCGCGCATCGTCGACGTGGATGTGATGGCGCGCCTGCTCCTCGATCTCGGGGCCGAGGTGGACGGCATCGGCAGCCCGACGCTGACCATCCGCTGCCGCGAGGTGCGCACGCACGAGCCCGACCGGGCGCTGGTGGGCCGGCTGCGTGGATCGGTGCTGCTGCTCGGGCCGCTGCTGGCGCGCACCGGCCGCGCTTACATCGCGCCGCCCGGCGGCGACTTCCCGGCGCGGCGCACCATCCGCACGCACCTCGAAGCGCTGGCGGCGATGGGAGCAGCACCGGTCGAGGGATCGGGCCATCGCCTCGAGGCCCCGCGCGGGCTGGCGCCGGCCTCGATCTACCTCGATGAAGCGTCGGTCACCGGTACCGAGACGGCGCTCCTCGCCGCTGCGGCCGCGCCCGGCATCTCGGAGATCCGGCACGCCGCGTGTGAGCCGCACGTGGTCGAGCTGTGCGAGTTCCTGTCGCTGATGGGCGCCGGCATCACCGGCGCCGGGTCACATACGATTCGCGTCGAAGGCAGCCCGCGGCTCGGCGGCGCCAGCAAGGCGCTCTACGGCGACTACATCGAAGCGGGGAGCTGGGCCGTCGTCGGCGCCATCACCGGCGGGGAAGTCGAGATCCGCGGCGCCCGCGCCGTCGACATGGAAGTGGTCACCGCGACCTTGCGCAAGCTCGGCGTGCAGTGCGCGCAGCAGGGCGAGGTGCTCACCGTGGTGCCGTCGACGCTCACCGGCGCCGGGCGCATCACGACCGGCCTGTGGCCGGCCTTCCCGAGCGACCTCGTCAGTCTGGCCACGGTGCTGGCGACCCAGGCCGAGGGCGCCACGCTCGTGCACGACTGGATGTACGAACTGCGGCTGTTCGCCCTCGAGCAGATGAGCGGCATGGGCGCCGATCTGTTCCTTTGCGATCCGCATCGGATCATCGTGACCGGACCGGCGAAGCTACGCGGCAAGGCGCTCGACAGCCGCGACATCCGCTCGGGCATGGCGCTCATCGCGGCGGCGCTCGCCGCCACCGGCCAGAGCCGCGTCGAGCCGCTCGAGACGGTCGAACGCGGCTACGGGACGCTGGTCGAACGCCTGCAGTCGCTCGGCGCGCACGTGGCGCGCGTGTAGGGAACGCCGGGGCCTCAGCGGCCAGGCGGTGGTGGGGGCGGCGGCGGCTTGAGCGGCGCGGCCGTGCCCGGCACCACCGGCATCGGCCGCAGCACCGGCACGGCGATGCCCGGCGGGGTGCCGGCGGGCTGCACGCCGGCCGCATCGCCGCCTGGCGGTGGGCGGTTCGGCGCCGGCGTCGGCACGTCGATGATGGCGGCGCCGGGGTCGCGACCCACCTTGAACGCGCGCACGTCTGCGTCGTTCAGGTCGAGCACGCGCACGATGTGCGGCGTGAGCGTCAGGATGATGTCGGTCTGCTGCGTCTCGAGCCGGTTGAACGCGAAGATCCGGCCGATGACCGGGATGTCGCTCAGGCCGGGAATGCCCGACGCCACCTTGCGCTCGTCGTCGCGGATGAGGCCCGCCAGCATGTTGGTCTCGCCGTCGCGCAGGCGGATGACGGTGCTGATCGAGCGGTTGCCGAACGTGGGCAATCCGCCGAAGCCGCTGCCGGAGATGTTGCTGATCTCGATCCGCACCGCCAGCGACACGTCGTCGTCGTGATGCGTCCGCGGCGTGATGTCGATGTTGACGCCGATGTTCTCGTAGTTGAACGACGTGATGGGCTGCGTCTGCACGCCGCCGGCGGCAATCGGCGCGAAGGTCGTCACCGGCACCGGCACGCGCTCGCCGAAGCGGGCCTGGGCGGCGATGCCTTCCGAGGTGCGCAGTTGCGGGTTCGCGAGGGTGCGCGTGTTGGTGTCGCTCTTGAGCAGGCGGTAATAGAGGCCGGGCAGGTTCGTGAGCAGCACGTCCGACGAGGTCAGGCTGCGCAGGTCGCGCAGGCTGAGACCGTCGCGGTTCACCGAGGCCTGGCCGTCGATACCGATCGGCGTTGACGTGGGCGAGGCAATCTGCAGCCCGTAGTCCTGCAGGCGCGTGCGATCGACTTCGAGCAGTTCGACGTCGATCACCACTTCGGGTCGCGCCTTGTCGATGGCCTGGATGATGCGGCCGGCGGCGGCTACGCGCTCCGGGGTGTCCTTGATGGTGATGGCGTTGGTGGCGGCCACTGGCGCCAGGCGGCGCGCATCGACCACGATACGCAGCACGTCCACCGTCTCTTTGAGATCGGCGTTGCTGAGGAAAAAGGTGCGGACGATCTCTTCCTCGTATTCGCGGCGCTTGGCGGCGGTGTCGGGCACCACAATCACCGTGCGCGGCGCGGTGACGCGCCAGAAATGGCGGGTGGCGGTGCCGACCGACGACAGCGCTTCGGCCAGCGGCGCCTGGCGCAGGTCGATGCTGAGTGTCTGGTCGCGAAACGCCGGATCGAACACGATGCTCATGTTGGCGAACTTGCCGATGGCGGTGAAGATGTCGCGGGCGCCGGCGTCGCGGAAGATGAGCGAGTCGGGCAGCGTGACATCCGCCGGCACGTCGGCGCCGGGCAGCGGCGCCGCCAGGCTGTCCTTGATGAGCGCTTCGAGCGTGGTCTTGCCGCCGCGGTCGATGGCGACCTGCGTGCGCATCTGCGCCCGCAGCGTCCGGAGTTCGTCCTGGATCTCGCCGTTGGCCGGGTTCAGTTCGGCCGCGAGCTGGTACTCGACCAGGGCTTCATTGGTGTCACCGGTGGCGGCGTGGCGGCGGGCGCGTGCGAAATGGTCCTGCGAGGCGCGCAACTTGGCGCGGTCGAGCGAGAGGCGGATGGAGCGGTCGTCGGGCTTGGCGCGGGCGGCCTTGGTGTATTCGGCCACCGCCAGGTCGTAGTCCTGCTGTTGTTCGGCGACCCGGGCCTGGCGCAGGTTGGCGCCGCCGGAGGCACAGGCAGCCAGCGACAGGGCGAGCGTCAGCAGGCCGGCGGCCCGGAGAGCGGACGAACGATGGAGGACGGACTCGCGGGTCATTGCGTGACGACGTCGACGCCCTTCGGAATGCGGAACTCGAAGAGTGTATCGGGCGGCCGCTGGTTTTCCTTCAGGTTCGAAAAGGTGAAGGCCGATCGGCCGCCCTGGCGGTCGAGAGCCACCAGATGGCGGATCTGGAAGCTCACCGGGTCCACGGCAATGGCCAGCCACTCGAAGTCGGGGTCGGGCTTGCGAGCCACCAGCTTGAGCCCCAGCAGGCCCGGAGCGGCGCCTGGCACAGTCATGGCCGAGGCGTCGAAGTCGCGCGTCAGGTTCGCCTGGCCGGTCAGGAACAAGGCCGGGGTCGTGTCGGCGCCCTTCGGGGCGTCGCTCACCAGCACCTGGCGGTCGGCGGGGAAGTAGGCGTAGACCTTCACGCCGTTTGAGACGAATTCCTTGCGCTCAGGGCTGGTGTAGACCCAGCGCATGCGTCCCGGGCGCTTGATGACGACGGTGCCGCGTTCGGTGGTCCTGGTCCGCAGCACGCCGCCTTCGTAGGTCTGGGTGAACTCCCCCTCGAAGTCGGTCACGGTGTCGTAGCGGGCCTGGACCTTGCGGGCGACGTCGTCGGCCGCCGGCGTGCCTTGCGCCACCGGGCGGGCCCCGAGGCCGGCCAGGCACCACGCCAGGACGGCGGCTGCGCGGACGACGGCTGGCAGGGGCGGAGTCACCGCTCCAGTATACGGCCGCGCGTGCAGTTGAGCAGATTCGGCGAGCACGAGCCGCGAGGGAGACGGCGGCGCGAGCCGTGAGGCGCGCGGAGGGGGTTGGGGGGGCCGGTCGTGAGATGGTGGACGGCAGGAGGACCGACCTCCCGGTTCGCCTCTAACGCCTATGTTCGAAGCCCTGACTGCCGGGCCGGCAGAGCTACGTGACCACGCCGAGGAAATTCTCCGCGCGACGATTCGGGATATGCGCGGCGACCAGACGGCCGAACAGCAGGCCGAGAAATCCAAAGGCAGGGGCATCGCAACGGAGGCGAGCGGCGACCTGAATGACGCCTCGGCGGCCCATGGCGCCGGCCGAGTCGGCTCCGGTATCGCGCCCTTCGCGCCACCGTTCTTCGGCTGTGGCGTAGCAGCGGGCCGACGCTTGACCTGCGCGACGTGGACCACGTCACGCGCTTCAATGAATCCATTGACGAGTCAGTGACGACGGCGGTGCGTAGCTTTGGCGACACGAGCGAACGCATCCGTGTGGCGCTACTAGCGGCTGAACAAGCCTCGCGGCGACAGGCCGAATTGGCCAACCGAGCGAAGGACGTGTTCCTCGCGACGCTCAGTCACGAGATGCGGACGCCGCTCAACGCCATCGTCGGCTGGCTCGCAATCCTCCGCCTCGGCCATTCGAGCTCGTCGCAACTGCATGAGGGGCTGCAGGCCATCGAGCGCAACACCAAAGCGCAAGTTCAGCTCATCGAGGACATCCTTGACGTGTCGCGCATCGTCTCCGGCAAGCTGCGCATCGACGTTCAGCCGTGCGCGCTCATCGAAGTGATTACGGCCGGCGTCGACGCGGTGCGCCCGGCCGCCGAGGCGCGAGGAATTGCCATCACCCTGCGTCTCGACGAGGCGGCGAATAGGGCGTTCTGTGACCCCACGCGTGTCCAATAGGTGGTGTGGAACCTGGTGTCGAACGCCGTGAAGTTCACGCCCAAGGGCGGTCGGGTCGACGTCATGCTGCGCCGAGTGGCCTCGAGCTTTGAAATTGAAGTACGGGACACCGGCCAAGGGATGGAGCCCGACCTCCTGCCGCGCGTGTTCGACCGTTTCCATCAGGGCGACAGCAGTCCGAGCCGACCGTTCGCCGGACTAGGGCTCGGGCTGTCGATCGTCCGCTACATCGTGGAAGCGCACGGCGGAACGGTGCGGGCGTCGAGTGCCGGGACTGGCCAGGGCTCGTCATTTTCTGTGCGCGTGCCGATTCGCGCCGTCCGTGCCGCCGCAACCGCCGCGGCAGACGCCGCCGAGGGGGCAGCCGATGATGACGGTGAAGCCGAGGTCGCGCAGTCATACGCGCGCTTGGATGGGGTGCGCGTGCTCGTCGTCGTCGACGACCCGGACGCTCGTCAGATCTTGAGGTTGGTCCTGGAGCAGACCGGCGCGATCGTCACGACCGCCGCGAGTGCACCCGAGGCACTCGGGCGACTAGCCCGAGGTCGATTCAACGTGCTTGTCAGCGACCTCGGGATGCCGGAGCAAGACGGCTTCGACCTGATCCGGCAGGTTCGGGCTCTGGGGCATTCCGCCACTGATCTGCCGGCGGTTGCGCTCACCGCGTTCGTGCAGGCCGATGACGCCCGTTCGGCCATGCTCGCAGGGTTTCAACTGCACTTGCCAAAACCCGTCGACCCCCTCGAGCTCACCAGGGCCATCTCGGATCTGGCGGAGCCGGCGCTTGGCGGCCGTCCGCACTAACGGTCGAGACGGTCGTGCTCAGTGTTGCGCCTTGGCGGGGTGGCATTCTTCACTCGACGCGCGCCGGTGTTAGCCCCATTCAGCGGAAACAAAGCCCACCTGGCGCGTGGGAGGAGGGTCTTGCTGCAGATCGGTCACGACCGACACAAATGCTGGCATCGCCTACACACGCCGGGCATTGTCGCGCAGGCGCCACCGCCGGGGTAGCCCGAACGAGCGCGCGGTCGGGATCCTGGCCCGTGCACTCGTCCGCGGCCTTCCTGACGAGCGGGCGGTGGCACACCCCGACCGAGCCCTGCGCTTTGACCTTGGAACGGCGCTTGCTGTCGTTCAGTTCGTGGCCGATAATCCCGTCGCCCGGACCCGCCCTGTCCGCTCCACTGCGGGCGCTCTGAGTGCGTCGTCTCCTCTGAACGACGTAGCCGAGCGGGTGCGACTGGCGCTGGGCGCGGTCGAGATGGGAACGTTTGTCTGGGATTTGGCGGAAGACCGAGCCAAGGCGGACGTCACCACCCTCATGCTGTTCGGCCTGGCGGCCGACGCCACCTTTCATCCGCTCAGCGCGGCGGCGCACGTGCATGCAGATGACCGCCCGCGCTATCTCGACGCGGTCTTGCGAGCGGGCGACCCGGTGGATAGCGCGGTCATCGAAGAAGATGTGCGTGTCGTCGGCTTCAACGACGGCACCCGCTGGGTGCGGCTCACGGCCCGCACGTGGTGGGATGGCAGCCCATCCCGGCCTCGATGGTGCGCCGGCGTGGCGGCCGATGTCACCTCCCGCAAACAGCGTGACGACGTCTTGGTCCGGGCTGCGCTCGAAAAAGACGAATTCTTCTCCCTGGTGGCACACGAACTGCGGAACCCCTTGGCTCCGCTGCGCACGGCGCTGGACCTCATCCGTTTCAGCGGTGACTCGGTCAACGCCGTGGCGCGCGTCCGCACCATCATGGAACGTCAGATCGCACAGCTGGGGCACCTCATCGACGACCTTGTCGAAGTAGGGCGAATGCATGCCGGCACAATGCAGTTGCGCCGCGTCGGGACTCCCGTCGACGAAGCACTTCAGAGTGCCCTGGAACTCACGCGCAACGCGATGAATGCGAAGAGCATTCAGGTTTCTGTCGATATCTGTCGCGAGCCTGCGATCGTCGATGCCGACCCGACGCGGCTCGTGCATGCAGTCTCACGGCTGCTCTTGGAAGCCACGCGCTATATCGAAAGCGCTGGAACCATGGTGGTCACCGCCGTGGTGCACGACGCCCCGCCAGTTGTCGTCGTCACCATCGCCGCCGGTCGCGAAGCGCCCTCACGCGTCGTGGCGCCGGCAGCAACGGTCGACTCTTCAACCTCGTCGGCGCGGCCCGGCGTTGGCTTCACCGCTGCTCGACTGCTCATCGAACTGCATGGCGGCACGGTCGAAGTGCTTCAAGGGGCGCCCGGCCGCGCGCGCGCGCTTCAACTGCGCCTGCCAGCGATCGTGACTGAGCAGGGTGGTGCGGCGGCGACCGACGAGCGACGCTCGATCGGACGGCACGTCCTCATCATCGACGACAACGAAGACGCCGCGCACGCACTGGCCATGCTCGTGTGGGAGCTGGGTGGTGACGCTCGCGTCGCCTACAGCGGCGTAGCCGGTCTCGGGCTGCTGGAAGGATTCGCACCCGACGTGGTGCTGCTCGACATTGGGTTGTCCGACCTGGACGGTTACGAAACGTGCCGACGGATTCGGCGCCTCTTGGGTGCCGGCGTGAAAATCGTGGCCGTCTCCGGCTTCGGCCTGGACCGCGACAAAGAGCGAGCGCAGCTTGCCGGATTCGATGCGCATTTGACGAAGCCCGCCGAGCATGGCGCGCTGGCGCGATTGCTGGAGGCGCCGGCTCCGTCGGCCGAACGCGACGACCCGTCGTGATAGCAGCTGCGCTCCATTGTCACCTTGCGGTTGGAGCCGGACCCGCACTTGGACCCGGCGTGACATCGCGGCAGGTGTGCGATGCTCTCGTCGCCGCGACGACATCGGCGAGCGACGTCGGCGTGCGTTCATTGGCCAGGGGGCCCCATGCGTCCCGCTGACCAGTATCGGGCGGGTCATCGGCAAGTTCATGGTGTAAGTCCGACAACCTGCCGGTCATCCATGGTCTGCCGGCCGGCACGTTCGACGGAACGTTCGCCAGCTACGACGCGCAATCAACAGCCCACGGGGCCAGCGACCACACCGTGATGGCAATTTCGGACCACAGCTCAACGCGGATGCTGGACCGGTACTCGCACCCGACCGAGGACCTCAAGGTGGATGCGTTGGAGACGGGGGCCGGTTTGGTGGGCACGTTCTGGGCACATCCGGTGGATGCGCCTTCAGAAAGTGTTGGTGGACGGCAGGAGGATCGAACTCCTGACCTCCGCGTTGCGAACGCGGCGCTCTCCCAGCTGAGCTAGCCGCCCACAGTGACCGGCAACGTTGTCGATCGTGCCTGACAACCTTGAGATTCTAACACAGCCTTCGGCGCTCACCCCAGCCAGGCGTGGAGCGTGTACTCCGCGCGGACGTAGTGGAAGCCCACCGATTCGTAGACGCGAATGACGGGGAAGTTCGCATTCTGCGTCTGGCACTCGGCCACTGCGCCCCGCTCATGGGCCCACACGGCAGAATCCCGAATCAGGCTGGCGTAGGCGCCCGGGGCATCGCGTCGGCAGGCCCCGAGGCCCCCGCCGTAGATCGGCATGCCGATGGTCGAGGCCGGCTGACGGCGGCGGTGGGCCAGGTAACCGATGACGCGGCCCGCCGAGTCTTCCGACACCATGACCAGATCGGCCATCACGCCGGCCAGGCACTGACGCGCCCATTCTTCGTAGAAGCCGTCGGCACGCCCGGGCGGAATGTTGGCGTCGAGGTGGAAACGTCCGCGATAGCCGCGATAGGCCTCGCGCGTGATCTCGAGGACGGCGTCAGCATCCGACAGCGTGGCCAGGCGCACCGGCCCGACGCTACGTACACCGCGCGGCACGTCTTTGCCCGGCCGCATGATGTAGGTGGCGAGTGCGTCCATGGTCCGGAACCCGGCATCTTCAAGCACCGCCAGCGTGACGAGATCACCTACGTCGACGCGGGCGGTGAGGTGACGCAGGCCGGCGTCGCGTGCCGCCGTGCAGGCGGCGGCGACGACGTCGCGCCGATCGGCGGCGGTGGCCTCGGGCGAGGTGAGCACGTAGTCCAACCTGCCCATCGGCACGCCGAAGTAGGTGCTGTCCCACGGCAGCGGACGGGCGATGACGGCCGCGCGCGGCGCCTCGAGGCTGGTGACGTGGCTGAACTCGCCCGCGACGGCGAGCGTGGCGTCGATGTCGGCCAGCAGGATCGCCTGCTGCTCGCGGCGCGAGTAGGCGCGGTACTGGCGATAGGGCTTGAAGGGATACGCCTCGACGAGGCCTTGCAGAGCGGCACGCGGCAGGCCGCTCACCGAGGTCGCAGTCATGGGCTCTTCATTCTAGCAACGCCGCGAGGCGGCCACGAGGCGGCGGCGCTGTCTGCGCGGCGGCGACTCCATCCGCCGCGACAACGGAGAACCAGCGCGACGAGCGCGCTACGGCACGACCACCCTGACCTCATTGGAGGCTCCGCTCTGGCCGCAGGCGTTGGTGGCGATGACACGCACATGGTAGGTGCCGCGCGGCGCCGGCGCGGCCAGACCAGTGGCGGTCGTGCCGGTCGGATACACGACGATGTCGGCGGCCCCCGGGGCGCTGCCGGCGACGACGGTGTAGCTGGTGGGCGAGACACCCGCCGGGGCCGTCCAGGCCAGCGTGATGATTCCGCCCGAGGTCGACCCCACGAGGCCCGTCGGGGCTGACGGCGGCGCCGCGCACGGCTGCACCAAGAGGGTGATCTCCTGCGAGGGCGGACTGATGCCGCACACGTTGGTGGCGTGCACGCGCACGTAGTAGGTGGCGTACGGCACCGGGCCCCCGAGATTGGTCACGGTGGCAGGGAACGGCAGCACGGCGATGTTGGCCAGTCCAGGGGCGCTGCCGGCCACCACCTGATAGCCCTGCACGACGCCGCTCGCCGGCGGCGTCCATTGCAGGTTGACGACCGAGTCGTTCGACGATCCGACGAGGCTCGCCGGGGCGAGAGGCGCCGTGCAGTTGCCCACGGTGACGGAGCGTTCGGGCGTCGGCGCGCTGGTGCCCAGCGCGTTCTGCGCGCGCAGGCGGAGGTAGTAGGTGCCGACGCCGGCCGGGCCGGCCGAGATGGTCGTCGCCGGCGCGTTCACGACGATGGTGCCGAGGTTGTAGTTGCCAGACGCGGTGCCGGCATCGATGAGATACCGTTGCGCCTGGCCACCGGTGGACGCTGGCGTCCAGTTCATCATCACCGTCGACAGCTGCGATGTGACCGTAAAGGTCGTCGGGGTGTGGGGCGGAAAGCCGCCGCTCGGAATCCCCTGGTAAATGGCGGTGACGCCGTTCCGGTCGTCGGCGCCAAGGGCGCTGCCGCTGGTTGCCGTGGTGCACGACGGCGGTGGCCCCTGCAACATGATGGCCCCGCCACTCGTTGTGTGACCCAAACCGAGGGCGTGGCCGAGGCCGTGCGTGACGGCATCCTGGAAGCAGAAGGGAGCCGTCGATTGGACGCCGGTGTCGTTCAGCACCACGAAGCCCTGCAGGAACTTCTGGAATTCGACGCCGTTTACCGTGCGCAGGTCGCCGGTCGTGTAGTAGCCGCCGCCAATCACCCAGTCGTTGACGTTGCCGCCGCACGGATCGTTGAACGCGAGCGCAATGCGGCCGTTTCCGGTGAAGGTCAAGGCCGGGCAGGCAGACGGCGAGAGATTCGCGGCGCCTTCCCGCAGGTCGAGTTGCATGCCCGAGGCCGCCCACAATCCGATGGCCGTGGTGACATGCGACCCCAACGCATGGGTCCACGTCGAGGGCAGGGGCGCGCGATCGACCAACACCGGGGTTCTACTATCCACTTCGTGCCAGCGTGCGGGATAGCCGCCGTCGGTCGGTAGAAAGACGAAGTTCGGACCGGGCCCGCGCAGCGGCACCGAATATTCCGGTGGCGCCGCGGCGAACGACGACAGCGGCAGGCGCCCCTGGCTCAGCGCGAGCTCGGCGTCGCCAAGCGCCAGCCGCGTGACTGCACCGTCGTCGCGGCGCTGCGTCGCGGTCTCGGCGCCGGTCGTCACGTCGCTCTCGACGCGCCACTTGCCGCGCCCGAGGCCGGTGGTCGTGAGCGTGCCGTCGGGTCGCGTCGCAAGCTCCAGCAGCACGTCTTCATCCGCTGCGAACGCGGCCTGGCCGGCGATCCACAGGCCGATGCCACCGGTTTCGCCGCCCAGCTGCTTCAGCACGATGCGCGATGGGACGCCGTTGCCGAGCGCGACGCGCGTCACGTCGATGGTGACGTAGGTATACAGCACGCGCGTGGCGTCCCACCGAGCTTCGGCGGCGGCCACGCGTCCGCGAACGACGATCGCCTCGGATGTGGCGGCGGGCGTCTGGGCCGCAACCGGCGCGACCAGGCAGGCCCCGAGACAGGCGACGGCAAGAAGCAGGCGAGACGTGCGGCTCATGAACTTCCAAAATTACCACGCCCGGGCCCCGCTGGTCTGCCGGGTGGGGAAACGAAAAGGGCCGGTGCGCTGGCACCGGCCCTTTCAGACTCTCCGCGCCGCTTAGGTGCTACGGCGTGTAGCCGGCGTCGAGGTACGGAATTAGCGTCCACTTAGCGCAGGCGCCGCCAGCGAGCGTCTTGTCCGTCACGTCTTCGAAGTTCGGACCGACGCTGCCCGACACCGGGCAGTGATTCGACATCATGTCCCAGAGGCGCATGTTACGCTCGGTTGTCCTGGCATTGGTGCTGGCGCCTTCGTCGGGCAGCGAACTGATGTTGAAGGCCACGATGTCCTGCGAGGTGCCTTCGTTACAGCGCTTCACGTTCAGGCCCCAGCGGGTGTCGCGCTGCCGTAAACGCTGCAGGACGTCGAACATGAAGCGGTTGGTGTGGCCGGGGCGTCCGAGGCACGAAGCCTGCAGCAGGTCCGGTCGCGCGCGGGCGTAGTCGTTGATGACGCCCGCCGCGTAGCTCCACGCCGACGAGCCGAGGAACTGGCCGGTCGGCGGATTGGGCGTGCGCGGTCCGGGAGGCGGCGCGCCGTCGTTCACCACCGTCAGCGGGTTGTCGGGCGACTGACCGCCGCACGAGGTGAACGCCTTCACCGAGAGCGCGTAGCTGCCCAGCGGCACCACCTGGCCGATGCGGGTGATCGACGGCGGCAGGCCGAAAGGACCCATCTCGGTGCCGTTGAGCTTGGCCGACAGCACGTACTGGACGGCACCGGCCATGGCCGGCCACGACACGCTGAGGTAGCCGCTGAAGGCGAAGGTCGACAGCGGCACCGGCGGCGCCGGGTCGCAGGCGCCCCCCTCGGGCATCACCACCGACACTTCACTGGACGGCGCGCTCTGGCCCGCCGCGTTCACCCCGACCACGCGGAAGTAGAGCGTGGTCGCCGGCGCGGGCCCTCCGCCGAAGGCGGGCGCGACTGTGGGAATGGTGAAGTCGGCGCCGCCAGGCGTGAGTGACGCGATCAGGCGGTAGCCGGTAGGCGCGCCGCCGCCGCTACCCGGCGACCAGGTCGCGATCACGCTTCGGCCGTTGCGCGCGACTCCCAGACCAGTCGGGGCGGCCGGCGGCGCCGGCACCTGCAACGTGATCTCGTTCGAGGCATCCAAGGAGGGCAGCGCCACGACGCGCACGAAGAAGACGCCGTTGGGCGCGCCGATCTGATACGACGTGACGTTCCCCAGCGCGATCGGAATAGCATAGACGCCACTGGCGACGCCGGCTTCGAGTCGGTAGCCGGTCGCCCCCGCCGCTGCCGACCAGTTGAAGGTGACGGTGTTACCCGACACGGTCGGCTGCGCCATCACCGGCGCCTGTGCGCTCGCGACGCCCACGCTGAGAAGCCACGCGGCGGCTACACCCGCGATGCTCCGAAGAAGTCGTCCAGTCATCTATCGCTCTCCTCGCTAAGCGACCACACCCGAGGGAGCGCCAAGCGCGCCACCGGTGTCGCCGCGTTTCGTTCCATCACACAGGGCGGATGGGGGCTCACGCGGTAAGCGGAAGGACGAGGCCTCCGCCAAACGGTGCAGGAGTGTAACACAGCGGATCGAGCCGGCAGGCTCGACCAGGTGTTTCTTAGCGAGGAAATCCCGCCTGGGTGTAGGGCTGCAGGGTCCACCGTGCGTCGGCGCCGCCCACGCCGGTCTGATTGAGCCAGAAGGCGCCGGGGTTTCCGCCGCAGTGCCCGACGATGACGTCGATGACGTAGATCTGGCGCGTGCCCTCGTCGGCTTCCGAGCCCCAGTTGTAGGTCACGATGTCCTGCGACATGTCGCCGATGCGACCGCGCTTCCAGTTGAGACCCCACCGCGTGTCTTCCGTGCGCAGACGCTGGACGAGGCGGAACAGCCAGGCGTTGTTCCCCCCGGCCGTCGTACACGAGTTCCGGAGGTCGGCTGGAAAGGCGCGCGCGATCTCCTGGGCGACGGCCTCGCGATTGGGCAGAGGCAGCTGCTGTCCGGGCGGCGGATTCGGGGTGCGGCGTTCGGTCCCGGGGGCGGGCGGGGTGACCGTCAGGGTCTGTTCCGCCGAGGTGCTCTGCAGCCCGCACGCGTTGGCGGTCGACACGGTGACGTAATAGGTGCCGGGCGGCACGCCGGGGTTCGAGATCGCGGTGGTGGCAGCCGACAGGTTCTGCGCCAGGAAGGGCGCGCCGCCGGGCGTCGCCGACGCGGTCAGCCGATAGCCCACGGCGCCGGGCACGGCGCCCCACGAGATGAGGACGCCGAGCCCGTTCACCTGGGTGCTCACGACCGGCGCGGCCGGCGGGGTGCAGGTCACCGCGCTCACGACGATCTGCACTTCGTTGGACGGGGCACTCTGGCCGCCGGGGCTCACCGCCACCAGACGACCGTAGTAGACGCCGGGCGGCACGTTGGGCACGGTGTTCTGTGCGGCGACCGACAGCGGCAGCACCGCGTGCGCGGCCCCCGGGCTCGCGCCGGCCACCAGCAGCAGGCCGGTCAGCGGCACGTTCGGCAACTGCGCCGAGAAGGTCACGCTCGAGCCGTTCACGCTCGCCGACAGACCGGTCGGCGGCGGCGGCGGGCCCTGCGCGGACTGCACCGTGATGCCGACGACGTTGGATGGCGCGCCGGCGCCGCTGGCGTTGCGGGCCAGGACGCGGAGGTAGTAGGTGCCTTGTGGCGCCTGGAGGGAAAAGCTCGTGAGTGGACCGATTTCGTAGCCGGCCAGCATGATCGACGGCGCGATGCCCGCCTCGACGCGGTAGCCCGTGGCTCCGGAAACGGCCGTCCAGCTGGCCGAGACGGTCTGGCCGCTCGCGCTGACCTGCAGCACGGGCGCGCCCGGCACCTGCGCGAACACGAAGGCCGGTGTGGCGAGCAGGAGGGCGAGGAGGGAGCGGACCGAGTGGAACATGGAGATACCTCTGGACACAGGACCGCTAGGTGCTCTGCGAAGACAGTGCCAACACGGGAAATCCTTGATTCGTGTGTAGTTTGGGGTATTCCCCCTGCGGCCGGTCCGTCGCCAGTGTCGGCCTTCGATACGCCACTGACGAAAATGGCATACTCGGTGCGCAACTGATGCCTGACACTTCACGGCCCGATCCTGGGGTCGATACCGCGCTGCTGGCGGTGCTCGCGACGGCCCTGCTGGCTCGTCTCTGGTATCTCGAGTCGCCGCTCATCGACGCGCACAGCTGGCGCCAGATCACCAACGCCGACATCGCCCGCCACTTCATGACGACCCTCGACTTCCTGCACCCGCAGGTCTCGTGGGGCGGACGCGACGGCGTGGTCGGCATGGAGTTCCCGCTGCTGCAGTGGCTCACCGGCGTCCTGTGGCGATTCACCGGTGAGTCGCACGTGGTGGCACGCCTGATCGTCGTGGCGTTTTCCGTGGCGGGCGTCGCCTGCATGTATGGCCTGGGCGCCAGGTTGTTCGGCCGCCCGGCAGGACTGGCCGCTGCCGCCCTGATGGCCGTATCACCGAGCGTCGTGTTCTTCGGGCGCAGCTTCCTGTCGGACACGCCGATGCTCACGTTCATGATCGCCGCGGTGTGGGCGTGGGATGTCTACTTCGAACGCGCCACGCCGGCGCGGTTGGTCGCGGCCACGCTGCTGACAGCGCTGGCCGCGCTCGTGAAGCTGCCGGCGATTCTCGTGTTCGCCCCGATCGTCGGCACGGCCTGGCGGCACCGGCAGTGGCGCGCCGTCGCCGATCGCCGCGCCTGGTCGGCCGGCCTGGTCGCGCTGGGCCTCATCGCCGCGTGGTACTGGCACGCCGACCGGATCTTCCTCGAGACCGGTTTGACGCAGGCGGTCTTCCGGCCCTCGGGCACCTATCCCGCCGACATCGCGCCGGGCGTCGAGTTCACGTCGGTCTCGCACTGGGCGACGCCCGAGCGCCTGTTCTCGACGGAAACCTGGCGCGAGCTCGGCGATCGGTTCTGGCAACTGCACCTGACGGCGGTCGGGGCGGCCGGCGCGCTCGTCGGCCTGTGGCTGTCGCCGCGTGCCAGCCGCCTGCCGGTCGATCTGTGGCTGCTCGGCGGTTTGGCTCTCTTCGTCGTGGCGCTCGAGGGGCAGTTCTGGCACGAGTTCCACCAGCTGCCGCTGCTGCCGCCGCTCTTTCTCTACTTCGGCGCCGCGGCGGCGCCGCTCTTCGATCGCGGGTGGCAATCGCGCCTGCTGCCGGGGCGGGGCGGGGCCGTCGTCATCGGCGTCATCGGCCTCATCTGCGCGGTGCAGGCCATCCGGGCGTCGGGCATCGAACTGCATCTGTACCGTCCGGCCAACCTTCAGTCCAACTTCGTGAGCATCGGCGAGGCGATCCGCGCGGCGACCGCGCCGGAGGCGCTGGTGGTCACCGTCGAGTACGACGACGGCGGCACGAACTCGCCGATGCTGCTGTACTTCGCCCATCGCCAGGGCTGGAGCTTCGACCTGCGCTCGATTACGCCCGACCTCGTGCCGCACCTGCAGACCCGCGGCGCCCGCTATGTCGCGACGACGAACTGGGCCGAGATCGAAGCCGACAAGCCCGAGGTCGCGGCGCTGCTGCTCTCGCGCAGCAAGGAGATCGTGCTCACCGGCGTGCCGTCCGGGGCGCGGCTGTTCGACCTCCAGACCGCGCGGTAGGCGTCGGCGGAGTCCCTGGCCGTTGCAGCAGCGTCGTGCGGGGGCCGATATACTGAGGGCTTCCATGTCACCAGAACACCGAAAGATCGGCGTCCTCACAGGCGGGGGCGACGCGCCCGGGCTCAATGCGGTCATCCGCGCGGTCGTCAAAGCCGGCAGCAACGCCGGGATGGAGGTCATCGGGCTCGAAGACAGCTTCGACGGCCTCCTCGACGCCACCCGGTCGCGCAAGCTCACGCCGCGTGACGTCACCGGCATCCTGCGGCTCGGCGGCACCATTCTCGGCACCACCAACCGCGGGAATCCGTTCGAGTACCCGACCGATGGCGGCAAGGCCGACTACTCCGACCGCGTCGTTGCGACGTTCGGCCAGATGGGGCTCGACGCGCTGGTGGTCATCGGCGGTGACGGCACGCTCGCCATCGCGCATCAGTTCTACCTGAAGGGGATCCCGGTGGTCGGCGTGCCCAAGACCATCGACAACGACATCGTCGGCACCACCAGCTGCTTCGGCTTCGACACCGCCGTGTCGTTTGCCGCCGATGCGATCGATCGCCTCCATACGACGGCGCAGTCGCACAAGCGCGTCATGGTCGTCGAGGTGATGGGTCGCTACGCCGGCTGGATCGCGCTGCACGCCGGCATGGCCGGCGGCGCCGACGTGATTCTGGTGCCCGAGATTCCCTACGACATCGAGAAGGTGGCGGCCCACATCCGCCGGCGTGACGAATGGGGCGCCAACTTCAGCATCGTCGTGGTCGCCGAAGGCGCCTGTCCGATCGGTGGCGGCATGACGGTGCGGGCGGCGGCGACGCCGGGCGTCGTCGAACGCCTCGGCGGCATCGGCGAACAGCTCACGGCGGCGCTGCAGCAGATGACGGGGAAGGAAAGCCGCAGCGTCGTGCTCGGCCATCTGCAGCGCGGCGGCTCACCGACCTCGTTCGATCGCGTGCTGGCGACGCGTTTTGGCGCCAAGGCGGTGGAACTGGTGCGCCGCGGCGTCTTCGGACGCATGGTGGCGAACAACCCGCCCGACATCGTGCACATCCCGCTCGCCGACGTCGTCGGCCGCACCAAGACCGTGCCGCTCGACTACGACCTGCTCACGGCGGCCCGCGCCATCGGCGTCTCGCTCGGCGACTGACGGCGGCGCGCACGCCGCGTCAGCGCATCGTGCGCAGCACCTCGAGGTATTTCAGTGCGCCGCCGGTGTTGAAGAGCACGACCCGGTCGTGCGGCTGCATCGCGCCGGATTCGAGCAGCATGCGGGCGGCCGACAGCGCCGCCGCGCCTTCAGGGGCGGCCGAGATGCCTTCCAGCCGGCCGATGAGGAGCATGTCTTCGACCATCTGCCGATCGGTGACGGCGAGCGCCGTGCCACCGCTCTCGCGGATCGCCCGCAGCACCAGGAAGTCGCCGATCGCTTTCGGCACGCGCAGGCCGTGCGCCTCCGTGTCGGGATGCTCCCACATCGCCGCCCGCTCGGTCCCTTCTTCGAAGGCCCGCACGATCGGCGCGCATCCGGTGGGCTGCACGGTGACCATCTTCGGCCGCTCGGATCCGATCCAGCCCAGGGCCTCGAGCTCGTCGAACGCCTTCCACATGCCGACCATCCCGGTGCCGCCACCGGTCGGATAGATGATCCAGTCGGGCAGCGTCCAGCCGAGTTGTTCGGCCACCTCGTAGCCCATCGTCTTCTTGCCCTCGGCGCGGTACGGCTCCTTCAGCGTGGAGACGTCATACCAGCCGTGTTCGCGGGCCTTGTCGGCGGACAACTTCCCGGCGTCGGTGATGAGGCCGTCGACCAGCGTGACGTTCGCGCCGTAGAGCGCGCACTCGTCGAGGAACGGCTGTTTGGCATCGCGCGGCATGAAGATCTCGCAGCGCATGCCGGCGGCGGCGGCGTAGGCGGCCGCGGCATTGCCGGCATTGCCGGCGGTGGGCAGCGTGATGGTGGTCGCGCCGAGGGCTTTGGCGCGGGTCACGGCCGCCGCCTGTCCGCGCGCCTTGAACGAGTTGGTCGGATTGAACGACTCGTCCTTGATGAGCAGGTGCTCGAGGCCCACCTCGGCGCCCAGCCGGCAGGCGCGCAGCAGCGGCGTGAAGCCCTCACCGAGGGTGATCGGGGTCTCGCCTGGAAAGAGCGGCAGCATCTCCCGATAGCGCCACATGGTCGGCGCCCGACCGGCGAGGCTGTCGCGCGACCAGGCGCGGGCCCGCGCCATGTCGTAGCGGGCGAACAGCGGCATCCCGCAGCCGGGACAGAGATGGTGCCGGGCGTGGGCGTCGAAGGGGCCGGCGCCACACGGCGTACTGCACTCGAGGTGGCTGAAGAACATCGGGTCTCGGGTCTCGGGTCTCGGGTCCCGGGAAATGCCCAGCCGCCGGGCCGCACCGTGTTCAGCCCGGGCCCCGAGGCCCGGGCCCCGCCTATTTCCCGAGCAGTTCTTCGTCCTTCTTCTTCTGCAGGTCGTCGATGGCGCGGATGGCGCCGTCGGTGATCTTCTGCACCTCGTCGAGGCCGCGCTTCTCGTCGTCTTCCGAAATCTGATGATCCTTGAGCATCTTCTTCAGCTTGTCGTTGGCGTCGCGCCGCACCGTGCGGATGTGATTGCGGCCTTCTTCCGCCGCCTTGTGCACGTGTCTCGACAGGTCCTTGCGCCGCTCATCGGTCAGCGAGGGAATCGGGATGCGCAGCACCTTGCCGTCGGAGGCCGGGTTGAGGCCCAGGTCCGACAGGCGGATGGCCCTCTCGAGGCTGCCCATCGTGGAGGGGTCGAAGGGCTGCGCCACGATGAGCGACGGCTCCGGGATCGACAGCGTCGCCACCTGGTTCAGCGGCAGCTTGGAGCCGTAGGCCTCGACCATGATGTTCTCGAGCAGGCCGGTGCTGGCGCGGCCGGTGCGCACGCCCGCCAGTTCGCGGCGCACGTGTTCGAGCTGGCCGTCCATGCGCTTCCTGCTCTCGGCGTAGAGTTCCTTGAGATCGTTCACGTCCATGTGCGTTCGTCCCTAGCTCGTAACCGTCGTGCCCACCGGTTCGCCGCTTACCACGCGACGCACGTTACCCGGCGTGCGCAGGTTGAAGACGACGATCGGCAGCTTGTTGTCCATGCACAGCGAGATCGCCGTGGCGTCCATCACCTGCAGGCGGTCCTGCAGCACCTGCAGGTACGAGATCTGCTCGTAGCGCGTGGCCGACGGATCGGTGACCGGGTCGGCGGTGTAGATGCCGTCGACCTTGGTCGCTTTGAGGATGACATCGGCCTTCACTTCCATGGCGCGCAGCGCCGCGGCGGTGTCGGTCGTGAAGTAGGGGTTGCCGGTTCCGGCGGCGAAGACGACGACGCGGCCCTTCTCGAGGTGGCGGATGGCGCGACGCCGGATGAACGGCTCGGCCACGGCGCGCATCTCGATGGCCGAGAGCACGCGCGTCGGCACGCCCTGCTGCTCGAGCGCATCCTGCAGCGCCAGCGCGTTCATCACGGTGGCCAGCATGCCCATGTAGTCGGCGGTCGAGCGGTCCATGCCGCGGGCGCTGGCGGCGACGCCGCGGAAGATGTTGCCGCCGCCGATCACGATCGCCGTCTGCACGCCGAGCGACAGGATGTCGGCGACTTCGGAGGCGATGCGAGTGGCGACGTTGGCGTCGATCCCGTAGTTCCCGTCGCCCATGAGGGCTTCGCCCGACAACTTGAGGAGCACGCGCGAGTAGCGCATGCCGGCGGGTGGGGCAGTGGGGGAAGGCGCGATCATCTCAGGCGGGCATTATAGGACAGTCTGGCGCGACGCTCCCGCAGGAGCGCCGCGTCGGCCGGCCGGGGTTACCCGGCGTGGTCGCCGAGCTTGAAGCGGACAAAGCGCGAGATCGTGATGTTCTCGCCGGTCTTGGCGGTCGCGGCCTGCAGCATCTGCTCGATCGTCACGTTCGGATCGCGCACCGACGCCTGCTCGAGCAGGCAGATCTGCGAGTAGAAGCTTCCGAGCTTGCCCTCGACGATTTTGTCGATGACCTGCGCCGGCTTGCCGGAGTCGGCAAACTGCGCGCGGTAGATCTCCTTTTCCTTCTCGAGATCGCTGGCCGGCACCTGGTCGCGGCTCACGTAGCGCGGGTCGGCGGCGGCGACGTGCATCGCGATTTCCTTCGCGAGGCCCTGGAAGTCATCCGTGCGGGCGACGAAGTCGGTCTCGCAGTTCACCTCGACCAGCACGCCCACCTTGCCGCCCATGTGGATGTAGTGGCCGACGACGCCTTCCTTGAACGCCGCCACCAGCACGATCAGGCCGAGGATCAGGAACATCACC
>JANNIB010000235.1:0-1551 GCA_031404695.1 Acidobacteriota bacterium | reverse complement strand
GTGCACGGACGCCTCGCGCCTGCCCGGCAGCCCGCGCCACAGCTCGTCCATCGTCATCGAGAGGATGGGCGCGAGCAGGCGGGCCAGACCGTCGACGATGGTGAACATCGCCGTCTGGCCTGAACGGCGTCCGGCCGACCGGGCGCCGAACGTGTACATCCGGTCTTTGGTGACGTCCACGTAGAACGCGCTCACGTCCACGGTGATGAACTGGACGGCGAGCTGGAAGACCGTGGGGTAGTCGTAGTCGTCGTAGGCCTGGACGATCTTGGTCGCCACCTCGGCGTAGCGGGCGAGCATCCAGCGGTCCACTTCCTCGAGCTGTGCCACCGGCGCCATGTCAGTGGCGGGGTCGAAGTCGTAGAGGTTGGCGACCAGCACGCGCAGGACGTTGCGGATCTTCCGATAGGCCTCGATGGTGCGCGTCAGGATCTCCTTGCCGATGCGGATGTCCTCGCGGTAGTCGACCATCGACGCCCATAGACGCAGCACTTCGGCGCCGCTCTGCTTGATGACGTCCTGCGGCGCGACGCTGTTGCCGAGCGACTTGGACATCTTGCGTCCGTCTTCAGCCATCACGAAGCCGTGCGTGAGCACCTGGTTGAACGGGGCGCGTCCGCGCGTGCCGATGCCCACCAGCAGCGAGCTGTGGAACCAGCCGCGGTGCTGGTCGCTGCCTTCGAGGTAGATGTCGGCGGGCCAGCGGTGGTCTTCACGAAACGGCAGCACCGCCTCGTGGCTCGACCCGGAATCGAACCACACGTCGAGGATGTTCGACTCACGCTCGAACGCGCTGCCGCCGCACGACGGGCAAGTCAGGCCGGCGGGCACGAATTCCTCGAGCGGACGCTCGTACCAGGCGTCGGCGCCGTAGGTGTCGAAGACCGACGCTGCCTGCTCGACCAGAGCCTTCGTGAGCACGGCCTGGCCGCACCAGGTGCAGTCCATCGCCGGAATCGGCACGCCCCAGGCGCGCTGGCGCGAGATGCACCAGTCGGGACGGTTGGCGATCATGCCGTCGATGCGGGCGCGGCCCCAGCCGGGGATCCAGCGCGTCTCCGCAATCGACGCCAGCGCCTTCTGCCGCAGATCCTGCGCTTCCATGGCGATGAACCACTGTGCCGTGGCCAGGAAGATGACCGGGTTGTGGCAGCGCCAGCAGTGCGGATACGAGTGGTGGAAGTCTTCGCGGTGCCAGAGCCGTCCGGCGGCAGCGAGCGCCGCCTCGACGTTCGGATTGGCCTTCCACACCTGCTGCCCGGCGAACTGCTCGACGGTCTCGTTGTAGTGGCCGCCGGCATCGAGCGGGGCGTAGATCTCGAGGCCGTACTTGACGCCGGTGTTGTAGTCGTCGGCGCCGTGTCCGGGCGCCGTGTGCACGGCGCCGGTGCCCGCTTCGAGCGTCACGTAGTCGCCGAGCACCGCCAGCGAGTCGCGCGCGTAGAGCGGATGCCGGAACACCAGGCGCTCCATCGACGCGCCGGGGAAGGTGGCGAGCAGCGTGTCGAACGAGCGGCCGGTCTTGGCGGCCACCGAGGCGGCGAGATCCTT
>JANNIB010000234.1:0-5815 GCA_031404695.1 Acidobacteriota bacterium | reverse complement strand
ACGGTGCCGGTGGCCGACCTCGACGCGTTCGCGCGCGCCGCCGCCGAGGGCATGTGCCGCGACTACCTGCGACGGACGCGTCCGGCGCTCGCCACGCTCACCAACCGCGTCCGCCTCATCGCCACCCGCGGCGTCGGCATCGTCGGCTGGACCACGCCGAAGGGCCAGCATCTGCTGGGCCTGCCGTCGTGGACCGATCGGATGCCGCTCGACCCGCCGTACCCGTGGGCCGGCCGCGTCAAGGAGTGGTGGGGCCGGGGACACGCCGCCATCGACGGACCGGCGCTCACCCCGACGGTGGTGCGCGTGCTCGAGCAGGCCGGCGGCCCGGTGCCGGCCGACGCCGTGGCGGCGGCGATCTCCGAGGTCACCGGCGGCGTGGATCTGGGTCCGCGCGTGGATGCGAGTCCCGAGGGCGACGAGCCGGAGCTGGCCGTGCTCGACGCCGGCGTCGGTCCCGACCACCTGGCCATCGCCCGCTGCTACCTCGTACGCGCCTGGAAAGAACTGCTGGCCATGCCGCCGCAGATGCGGGCCGCGCTGCTCCTCAGCCTGCGCGATCACCACGGCACGGCGCTGCTGCCGGTCTTCCACTGCGCCGGCGTGACGCCGCTGCGCCTGGTGGCCGAGGCGCTGGCGATGAAGCCCGACGAGACGGCGGCGATATGGGCCCATCTGCCGTGGGACGACAAGGCGATCGGCCGCCGGCTCGGCCTGACCGGCCTGCAGGTGCTCAACGCCCGCACGGTCGCCCGCTCGCGCCTGCTGAGGCACATGGCGGTGAGGGGACAGGAATGACCGCCACCGAGCACCTGTCGATGGATCAGGTGCGCGCCTACGTGCGCGGCGCCCTCCACCCGACGACGCTGGTCGCCACTGACGACCACCTCGAGGCGTGCGCGGCCTGCCGCGCGGCGCTGGCGCGCGAGTCCGACGCCTCGTTCGGCGCCGAGGCGTTCGGGCGGGCGCTGGCGGTGCCGGAAGCGCGGCCGGAATCGCCACATGCGACCTTCGATCACCTGCGCGGCGCCGTCGACGGCACGCTGTCGTCGATCGACCGCCAGTGGGTCGAAGGGCATGTGCGGCTGTGCATGATGTGCGCCGAGGAGCTGCACGACCTCGAGCGCTTCGCGATCAGCGTGCCGGTGCGCCCGGCGTCGGCGCCGGTCGTCGACGCGCCCGTGTCGTCACACGAGGTGCTCTCGCCCTCGCGTCCGCGCCTGGCCCGCTTCGACGACGGCGCCGAGCCGCCGTCGCGCTACGGTGAGATCGCGCCGGCACGCCTGCCGCTGTGGGTCAAGGTGGCGGCCGGCGCCTCGGTGGCGGCGATTCTGCAGCTCTGGGCCTGTTAGGCCGCGGGTCCACGCCGCCGCGTCACGGACGCAGCACGTCAGCGAACTGTCCGTTCAGTCCGGCGAACGACACCGGCTGGTTCGGCCTGGGTTGCGACAGGAAGTACTCGGTGACCGGCCGGTCGTCGTGCAGCAGCGGACCTTCCCCAACGAATGACGCCAGGGCCGAAGGTCCCGCCACGTAGAGGCGCTGGAGCGTCCTGAGATCCCAGTCGAAGACTTTCCGGAACGCCGGGTCCTGCCGCCGGGCGTCGAAGTGCGCCGCGCTCAGCGTGAACGGCTCGAGCGTGCCGAGCATGAGCGAGTTGTCGCCCCACAGGGTCGTCTCCGGGAACACCGAGAGGAACGTCCGCATGATGAGCTTGTACTCGGCGTCGGTGTCCGAGCCGAGCCATTGCAGCACCATCCCGCCCGGCGCCAGCGACCGGCGCACCAGCTCGAAGTACTGCCGCGAGTAGAGACTGGTGGCGCCGGCGCGGTTCGGCAGGATGAGGTCGGCGGTGATGACGTCGTACTTCTCGCGGGTCGTGAGCAGGTAGTTGCGACCGTCGTCGACGCGCAGGCGCACGTTCGGCCGGGTCAGCAGGTCGAAGTTGATGTGACCGAAATAGGCGGCGCCGGCCACCACGTCGGCCGAGAGCTCGACGACGTCGACCTGCGCGCCCGGGAACATCGCGGCGGCTCCTGGCGTGGCGCCGCCGCCCAGGCCGACCACCAGCACCTTGCGCGGGTCGGGATGCAGCATCATCGGCAGCGCGCCGATCCGGTGGTGGGTCAGGCGCGAGGGCCGCGAGTCGTCGGCCTGATGCATGCCGTCGAGGAGCATGACCTTGGTGCCCTGGCGCTGCTCGTGCACGCTCACCGTCGTCTGCACGCCTTCGCCGAGCCACATGACGCGGTCGGTGCGATGCTGGCGGCGCGCGAAGTCGGCGAACGGATCGATCGTGTTCAGGGTGGCCATGAGGAACGCCACCGGGCCGACGATGGAGACGAACCCGGCCACGTTCGGGGCCGTGTGCCACAGCCGGTAGGCCAGTCCAAGGCTCGAGAGCAGTGTCACGAACGACACCGCGATGAGGGCGCCCCGGCTGCCGAGCCACGGCAGCAGCACGAAGCCGGCGGCGACCGACCCGGCAATCGCGCCGCAGACGTTGAGCGAATAGAACGTGGCCACTCGGCGGCTGGCGTCATCGGTGGCCTGGGCCACGAACAGCCGCAGGCCGATCGGAAAGGCCGCGCCGAGCAGCAGCGACGTCGGGAGGATCGCGATGAGACTCGTCGTCACGAGCGGCCAGATGTACTCGTGCACGCCGATCAGGCCGAGCGCCGGTCCAAGAATCCGCTGCAGGGGATCGACCCACGGCAACACGTTCAGCGACAGCAGCGCGACCAGGGTGAGGGCGAGCTGGATCGCCGTGAGGATGGCGAGCCACGGGCGCGGCCGGCGAAAGAGCGGTGCCACGACGTAACTGCCGGCCGAGATTCCGGCCAGCACGGCCGCCAGCATGATCGTGAACGCGTAGGCAGTGGGTCGCAGGTGCAGGGCCAGCACCCGGAACCAGATGATCTCGAGCGCCAGCGACACGAAGCCCGAGGCGATGAAGGCCGCCATCACGGCTCGCCGCGTGGCCTGGTCCACCGCCTCGCCCGTACCCGCGTCGCTCCCGTGCGCGGCCGGTGCCGGGTGCACCCCGAGCCGCCCGCGCACGCCGAGCGCCAGCAGCGCCACCGTCAGATTGACGCCGGCGGCGAGCCACGCCGAGCGCTGCAGGCCGAACGAGGGCACGAGCAGAAAGCCCGCGAGCAGCGCTCCGGCGATGGCACCGGCCGTGTTCGTGGCATAGAGCGCACCGAGGCGCGCGCCCATCCGCGGATCGGCGCCGGTGGCGCGCACGAGCACCGGCAGCGTGGCCCCCATGAGCGAAGTCGGCACGAGCAGGGCCGCCGTGGCGAGCAAGAAGCGCAGCGCGGTGAGCAGCGCGAACGACTCGGGCAGCCGCGGGCCGAGCGCGGCATAGGCGGCCGTCATCGACGTGACGAGCGGCGCCGCGACCAGCGCCGTCGCGCCGACGCCCACTTCGATGACGGCGAAGGCGACGAGCGCCTGGCGCACATCGAGGCGGAGCCGGCCGGCCAGCGCACTGCCAACGGCGAGCCCGGCCATGAAGCCGGCGAGCACCGTGCTGGCGGCGTGCACCGTCACGCCGAACACCAGCGACAGCGACCGCAACCAGACGACCTGATAGATGAGGGCGGCGAAGCCTGATCCGAAAAACAGCAGGCAGACAACCGGCAGCAACCACCTGATGGTGGAATTGGAGGAGGGGGCAGGCATTGGCAACGGAAATTATCGACCAGGCGGCGTGGAACGCCAAACCGCGGCGCCGGGCGGCCCGATTACCGGCCGGGCGGCCACGGCACGAACGCCGAGGTGCGGCGCACGTAGTCGGCGTAACCGGGTTTGGTCGAGGCGAGTCCCTGTTCGAGCAGCGTCACGCCCGAGACCTTGAGCAGCAGCCAGGTCATGACGAGCGGACTCACGAACGTCCACGCGCCGCCGGGCACGCCAGCCGCCACGAGATACAGCCCCCACCACACGACCGACTCGCCGAAGTAGTTGGGATGGCGCGAGTAGCGCCACAGCCCGACGTCGCAGATGGCGCCCTTTGCGGCCGTCTGCTTGAAGCGGCGGAGCTGCTCGTCGGCGACCGTCTCGACGAGCAGGCCGGCGACGGCGATCATGAGTCCGGCGACATCCCAGAGCGACGGGAACGACGGCACCGACGACAGGGCGGCGCCGATGGGCCACGACACCAGCCACGCGATCGTCGCCTGCAGGGCGAACACCTTGACCCAGCTGAACCACCACCACCACGAGGCGCCGTGCTGCCGGCGCCACACCGCGTAGCGCGGGTCTTCGCCGTGGCCGATGTTGCGGCGTCCGATGTGCCAGGCCAGGCGCAACGCCCAGGCGCTGACGACCGCGATGACCGAAATTGCTCGCGGGCCGACCTCTGGGCGCGCCGAGAGGTAGACCAGGGCGGCCAGCACGAACGCCGGCCCCCACCACATATCGACGATGCTGGCGTTTCTGAGCGGCAGCGACACCGCCCACAGCACCGTGAACGCGGCAAGCAGCGCCAGCCACACGAGCAACGCCCCGGGCGCCATGGCGGCGGGAGACGGTGTGAGCAGATCCATCGTAACTAGGACTCCAGCCATCGGCTTACTGGTTCACACCCGCTCTCGGGCCCCAGCCTGCCAGCCGCTAGCCCGGTCCCCAGCGTGAGGTGAGGTACGCCACCAGCGAGGGCTTCTCCTCGGGCGTGACCTTCGCGCCCCAGCGCACCATCTTGTCTACTTCGCGGCCCCAGCCAGCGGCGGTGAGCCGCTGCTGCTCCGAGAGGTCGTCGTCGTGGCAGACGCGGCACGCTGCCTTGAACACGGCTTCGCCGGCAGCCGCGGCGGCGGCGTCGTGCGACGCCGCGGGCCGCACACCAAACGAGCGCGTAAGGTAGGCCACCAGTGAAGCGCGTTCCTCAGGGCTCAGCTTGGCCCCCCAGCGCTCCATCTTGGCGACCTCGCGGTCCCAGCCGACCGGCGACAGGCGCTGCGACACGATGAGGTCGGCCTCGTGACAGCCGAGACACTTCGCCGTCGCGACCTCGACGCCCGACCCGGGCGGCAGGGCCGGGTCCTGGGCCTCGAGCGCGCGCGCCCCAGCCATGAGACCCGCGACGATCGCGGCAGCGGCGAGTACGCCGCGCGCGGCGCTCACGCCTTCACCTCGATGCGGATCTGATCGGGCGCGTTCCACAGGTAGCCCGACGGGTTCCACTGCGGCACTACCGGCTGCGCGTTACCGCTGGCGTCGGTGGCACGCGAGAGAATCGTGCGCGTCTCCTGCTTGGTGGCGGTGAAGGTGAACTCGAAGCGTCGCCAGGCGTACGGAACCGCGCTGCCCGCCAGCTTCGCCGCCTGCCAGGTGGCGCCGTTGTCGGTCGACACCTCCACCCTGGCGATCGCGGTCTCGCCGGCCCATGCGAAGCCGGCAACGGTGGTCGGTCCGGGCGCGACGACCGCGCCGTCGAGCGGCCGCGTGATGAGCGACTTCACGACCAGGCCGGTCAGCGGCGCCATGTCTTTCGCGTCCACCGCGGCGCCCGGGGCGACACGTCTTGTCGGATAGCGATAGCCGGTAGCCACCCAGAAGCCGTCGTGCTCCTTGGTAGCGACCGTGATCTTGTTGAGCCACTTGATGGCGTAGGCGCCTTCCCAGCCGGGGACGACCAGACGAAGCGGCGCGCCGTGCGCCGGCGGGATCGGCTGGTCGTTCATCGCCCACGCGATGAGCGTGTCGGCGTGAATCGCCTTGGGCAGCGGCACCTGGCGCACGAACGGCGGCTGGGTGCCGAGCGGCCGATCGGCGCCCGAGACCCACAGGTGCGTCGCGCCCGGCTTCA
>JANNIB010000233.1:0-13845 GCA_031404695.1 Acidobacteriota bacterium | reverse complement strand
CACGCCCCCTCGCACGGCGCCGGGCACAGCAGCCCGGTGAACTCCGGGAAGTTGTTGGTCGCGTGCAGGCGATCGATGGCCGGGCGCCACGCGCCGCGGTACACCAGATCGTTCCATTCGGGAATCTGGTTGCCGAGCGGGCAGCCCTGGTGGCAGAACGGCACGCCGCAATCCATGCAGCGCGCGCTCTGCCGCGTCAGTTCCTCCGGCGCGTAGGCCAGCTGCACGTGCTGGAAGTCGCTCACCCGTTCGGCGACCGGCCGGGCCGGCGCCTTGACCCGCGCAAACTCGATGAAACCCGTGGCCTTGCCCATGTCAGGCCCCTACCAGGTGATCGGCGGCCTGGCGGGCGGCCAGATGCGCGGCGTCCGTGGCCTTGACGCGCTTGAAGTCACGCGGCGACACCACCACGAAATGGGCCACCGTGTCGGGCCAGCGCTCGAGCACCCGGGCGCCGAGGCCGCTGCCCGTGAGCACGACGTGGCGGGCGATGAGTTCGTGCACCAGGGTGATCTCGTCGTCGTCGGCCAGCCGATCGAGATCCACCATCCCGGTGTTGCAGCGGCGGCGGAAGGTGCCATCACCGTCGAGCACGAAGGCGAGGCCCCCGCTCATGCCGGCGCCGAAGTTGCGGCCGGTCGCGCCGAGCACGACCACGCGTCCGCCGGTCATGTATTCGCACGCGTGGTCGCCGACGCCCTCGACGACCGCATGCGCGCCGCTGTTGCGCACGGCGAAGCGTTCGCCGGCGACGCCGCGGATGAACGCATCGCCGCTGGTCGCGCCGTAGAGCGCGACGTTGCCGATGATGACGTTGTCTTCGGCGGCGAAGGTCGCAGCCGACGGCGGCCGCACCACCAGGCGCCCGCCCGACAGGCCCTTGCCCACGAAGTCGTTGGCTTCGCCCTCGAGGGCCAGCGAGATGCCGGGTGGCAGGAAGGCGCCGAAGCTCTGACCGGCGGCCCCGGTGAGGGCGACGCGGATCGTGTCGGCGGGCAGCCCGGCGCCGCCGAAACGTTTCGTCACTTCGTAGCCGAGCAGCGTGCCCACGGTGCGGTCGGTGTTCCTGACCGGCACGGCGATCTCGACGGCGGCCTGGCGTTCGAGCGCCGGCGCTGCCTGCGCGATGAGGGTGCGGTCGAGCACGCGATCGAGACCGGCGTCCTGCGCCACCATCTGCCGCCTGGCGGCGCTGGCCGGCAGCTCGGGCTGATACAGCAGCGGCGCCAGATCGAGGCCGCGCGCTTTCCAGTGCGTCACCGCGGTCTCGACGCCGAGGCAGTCGACGCGCCCCACCATCTCGTCGAGGGTGCGGAAGCCGAGCGCCGCCAGGTACTCGCGCACCTCGTCGGCGAGGAAGCGGAAGAACGTCTCGACCACCTCGGGCGTGCCGGTGAACGACTTACGCAGCTCCGGGTCCTGCGTGGCGATGCCGACCGGGCAGGTGTTCAGGTGGCACACGCGCATCATCACGCAGCCCATCACCACCAGCGGCGCCGTCGCGAACCCGAACTCCTCGGCGCCGAGGAGCGCCGCCACGATGACGTCGCGGCCGGTCTTCATCTGGCCGTCCACCTGCACGACGATGCGATCGCGCAGGCCGTTCAGGCGTAGCACCTGTTGTGTCTCGGCCAGGCCCAGTTCCCATGGCACGCCGGCGTGCTTGAGGCTCGTGAGCGGCGAGGCGCCGGTGCCGCCGTCGTGGCCCGAGATCAACACGACGTCCGCGTGTGCTTTCGACACGCCGGCCGCGACGGTGCCGACGCCAGACTCCGCCACGAGCTTCACGTGCACGCGGGCCACGGGATTGGCGTTCCTCAAGTCGAAGATGAGCTGCGAGAGGTCTTCAATCGAGTAGATGTCGTGGTGCGGCGGCGGTGAGATGAGGCCCACGCCGGGCGTCGAATGGCGCACCTTCGCGATCCACGGATAGACCTTGTGGCCGGGCAGCTGTCCGCCTTCGCCGGGCTTGGCGCCCTGCGCCATCTTGATCTGCAGATCGTCGGCGTTCACGAGGTATTCGCTGGTCACGCCGAAGCGGCCCGAGGCCACCTGCTTGATGGCGCTGCGGCGCGAGTCGCCGTTGGCATCCGGCACGTAGCGGGCCGGATCTTCGCCGCCCTCGCCGGTGTTCGACTTGGCGCCGAGCCGGTTCATCGCGATCGCCAGCGTCTCGTGGGCTTCTTTGCTTATCGACCCGAACGACATCGCGCCTGATGAGAAGCGCCGCAGGATCGCCCCGGCGGGCTCGACCTCGTCGATCGGCACCGCCGGCCCGGCCGGCTTGAGCGTGAACAGGCCGCGCAGCGTCGCCCGGCGCTCACTCTGGTCGTCGACGAGCCGGGTGTAATCCTTGTAGATCTCGTAACGCTTCGCGCGCGTGGCGTGCTGCAGGCGGAAGACGGTGTCGGGGTTGAACAGGTGGAACTCGCCGTCGCGGCGCCACTGGTACTCGGCGCCGCTGTCGAGATCGGCGGTCGAGGGCCGGCGCCGGCCGAAGGCCCTGGCGTGGCGCAGCCGCACCTCTTCCGCGATCGTATCGAGACCGACGCCGCCGAGGCGCGACGGGGTCGATGTGAAGTAGGTGTCGACCAACCCCCGGTCGAGGCCGACGGCTTCGAAGATCTGCGCGCCGCAGTAGCTCTGCAGCGTCGAGATGCCCATCTTGGACATCACCTTCAGCACGCCCTTGTTCAGGGCCTTCACGTAGCCGAGGACGGCCTGCTCGTGCGTGATGCCCGCCAGCAGTCCCTGCCGGATCATGTCGTGCAGCGTCTCGAACGCGAGGTAGGGATTGACGGCGCCGGCGCCGTAGCCCATGAGCAGCGCCACATGGTGCACCTCGCGCGCATCGCCGCTTTCGACCAGCAGGCCGCACTTGGTGCGCGCGCCCTCCCTGACGAGGTGATGGTGCACTCCGGCCGTCGCCAGCAGGCTCGGAATCGGGGCGTGGGCGGCGTCCACACCGCGGTCCGACAGGATGATGACGCCGTAGCCGGCCGCCACCGCCTGGCTGGCCTTCCGGCACAATTCCGTCATCGCGCGGGCGAGACCCGGGCCCCCTTCCGCCGGGTCGTAGAGCAGGGGCAGCGTCGTCGAGCGGAAGGGCGATCCGGTCGGCAGGTGGCGGAGCTTCGCGACCTGGTCGTTGTGGAGGATCGGATATTCGATCGCGATCTGCCGGCAGGCCTCGGGCGCCGGTTCGAGCAGGTTGCCCTCGGGCCCGATGGTCGAGGCCATGGTCGTGATGATCTCTTCGCGAATGGCGTCGAGCGGCGGGTTGGTGACCTGCGCGAAGAGCTGCGCGAAGTAGTCGTAGAGCAGGCGCGGCCGATCGGAGAGCACGGCCAGCGCGGTGTCGGTGCCCATCGAGCCGATGGGTTCCTCGCCGGTGGCGCCCATCGGCGCCAGCAGCACCCGGAGGTCTTCCTGTGTGTAGCCGAAGGCCTGCTGACGTTCGAGCACCGTCTTGTGATCGGGGCGCTCGGCCCGCGCCGCCGGCAGCGCCTCGATGTTCACGACGTGCTGGCGCAGCCAGTCGCCGTAGGGGTGGGCGGCGGCCAGCTCACGCTTGATCTCGTCGTCGCTGACGATGGCCCCGCGCGCGGTGTCCACCAGCAGCATGCGGCCGGGCCGCAGCCGGTCCTTGCGCACGATGCGTTCGGGGGCCACGTCGAGCACGCCGACTTCCGACGCCATGATGACGAGGTCGTCGTTGGTGACCAGGTAGCGCGACGGGCGCAGGCCGTTTCTGTCGAGAACCGCGCCGATGAGGGTGCCGTCGGTGAAGGCGATCGAGGCCGGCCCGTCCCACGGCTCCATGAGCGACGAGTGGTACTCGTAGAAGGCGCGCACGGCCGGGTCCATGTCGGGATTCCCGCTCCACGGCTCGGGAATCATCATCAGCACGGCGTGCGGCAGCGAGCGGCCCGACATCACCAGGAACTCGAGCACGTTGTCGAAGGTGGCCGTGTCGCTCCCGCCCGGGCGGATGACCGGCAGCACCTTGGCGAGGTCGTCGCCGAATACGCGCGACGACAGCAGGCCCTCGCGGGCCTTCATCCAGTTGATGTTGCCGCGCAGCGTGTTGATCTCGCCGTTGTGGGCGACGACGCGGTAGGGGTGGGCGAGCGGCCAGGAGGGGAAGGTGTTGGTCGAGAAGCGCTGGTGCACGAGGGCGAGGGCCGAGACCAGGCGGGGATCGCCCAGGTCGGGGTACATGGCCTCGATCTGCGAGGCCGTCAGCATGCCCTTGTAGATGAGCGTCTTCGACGACAGGCTCACGATGTAGAACGCCCGGCGCGCCGCGGCAGGGATCTCCATCCCCACGACGGCTGCCTCCACGCGTTTGCGGATGATGTAGAGCGCCCGTTCGAACCGCCCCGGGTCGTCTCCGGGCGCGGCGGCGATGAAGACCTGTTCGAAGGCCGGCGCGACGGCGGCGGCCGACCGCCCGATGCGGTCGAGCCGGGTCGGCACCACGCGCCAGCCCAGCACCGGGCGCCCTTCCTCGGCGGCGATGGCGCCGATGAGGCCGCGCAGGGCGGTCGAGGCGGCAGCGTCGTTGGGCAGGAAGACCAGCCCGGCGCCGTAGTGACCGGCCGGGGGGAGATCGAAGGAGAGCGACGCGCGGAGGAACGCGTCTGGCATCTGCAGGAGGATGCCGGCGCCGTCGCCGGTGCCAGGGTCGGAGCCGCAGGCGCCGCGGTGTTCCAGGTTGATCAGGAGATCCAGCGCCTGCCGCACGATATCGTGCGATTGGTGGCCTTTGAGATGGGCGACGAAGCCGACGCCGCAGGCGTCGTGCTCGTCACTGGCCCTGTAGAGTCCCTGGTCGCCGGGTACCTCGTTCATGTTGCCCCCTCCGGAGAGGTCATTAAAGGACCTCCCAATCGATAAGAAAAGAGGAATGTTTCTATAGAATCGATGCCTGAATCGAATCAATCACCTCAGGCGTCGGGCGGCGCCAGTGGCGTGACGGCGGCCTGATCTTCTTCCCCGGTCCGGATCCGGTAGATCTTCTCAATCGGCAGCACCATGACTTTGCCGTCACCGACCTCGCCGGTGCGGGCGGCGCTCAGAATCGCCCGCACCGTCGGCTCCACGAAGTGGTTCGAGACGCCAATCTCGATGCGCACCTTCTCGGCCAGCGCCATCTTGACGGTGGTGCCGCGGTAGTTTTCCACGTGCTCCATCTCGCCGCCGTGCCCATGGACGCGGCTGATGGTCAGCCCGCGGACCTCGGCATGGAAGAGGGCTTCGAGCACGTCGCTCAGTTGTTCCGGGCGCACGATGGCGACGATGAGCTTCACGCGCGGCCTCCATCGGAGGTCGCCAGGGCGTCCGGCAGGCGCTCGTAGGCCGAGTCGCCCGGCGAGATCAGGATGGCGCCGTCACCGGCCGTGTAGGCTTCCTCGCCGTGTTCGGTCACGTCGAGGCCCACGCCTTCCACCCGGCCGTGGATACGCAGGGGCATGACGAGCGCGAGCGCCTTCAGGATGAAGAGTGTGGCCACACCGCTGTAGGCGGCGACCACGGCGACACTGGCCAGTTGCGTGAGGATCTGCCCGGGATTCCCGGCGATCCACCCGGCCGGGCCGCCGCTCCACAAAGGGTCGGCGAACACGCCGGTCAGCAGCGCGCCGGTGGCGCCGCCCAGGCCGTGCGCAGCGACCACGTCGAGCGAGTCGTCGAGGGTGGTGCGCGCCCGGTAGATGAGCGCGAAGTAGCTCGGAATGGCGCCCAGCGCGCCCACGGCCAGCGCCGAAGCCGGCCCGATGTAGCCGGCCGCCGGCGTCACTGCGACCAGGCCGACGACGATGGCGGTGGCGGCGCCGACAGCCGTCACCCGGCCCTCGCGGGCGAGGTCGATGAGCGTCCAGGTCGCCAGGGCGGCAGCCGGCGCCAGCAGAGTGTTCACGAAGGCCAGCACGGCGACGTTGTTGGCGGCCAGCGCGCTGCCGGCGTTGAACCCGAACCAGCCGAACCAGAGCAGCCCGGTGCCCAGCAGCGTGAACGGCACGTTGTGGGGCAGCATCGCCCGCCGTCCGTAGTCCTTGCGGGCGCCGACGATGCGGGCGGCCACCAGCGCCGCCGCCGCCGCGTTCACGTGGACGACGGCGCCGCCGGCGAAGTCGAGCGCGCCGGCCGTCGACAGGAACCCGCCGCCCCACACCCAGTGGGCCACCGGGGCATAGACGAGCAGCATCCAGGCGACGATGAAGGCCAGGTAGGCGCTGAAGCGCATCCGCTCGACGACGGCGCCGGAGATGAGCGCGGTCGTGATGATGGCGAAGGTGCCCTGATAACCCATGAACAGCAGGTGCGGGATGGTGCCCTGCGCTTCGAACCCGACGCCGCGCAGCCCGGCGTAAGCCAGCGACCCGACAAACGACGCCCCCGGCGCGAAGGCCAGCGAGTAGCCGACCAGTGCCCAGACGACGGCGATCGGCCCGAGGGCCGCAAAACTCATCATCATGGTGTTGAGGGCGTTCTTCGACCGCACCATCCCGCCGTAGAAGAAACCCAGGGCGGGAGTCATCAGGAGGACGAGAGCGGTCGAGACGAGCATCCATACGACATCCGCCTGGATCATGAGGATATTGAATCGACTGTACTGGCCTCATGTCCAATACGGGTTAATTGTCGATTCCATCCGCAGACGGCGGAAGGCGCAGCCGGCCCCCGGGACGGCGCGTCAGGCCTGGAGGCGGCGGGCCAGCGGCGGCGCCACGCGGGTGAGAATCGGCAGCCAGTCCCCACGTGGAAAGACCAGCGGCGCGATCAGCAGGACCACCAAGCCCGAGCAGGCCGACCGCAACAGCAGCAGCGCCAGAGTGTCGGAGGCCAGCCACAGCGACAACACCTGCTGCGTCGCGGCGCACGCCAGGCCCAGCACCACCGCCGGGAAGACGACCTCACGGGCGAACTCGCCGACGGTGACGCCGATGCGCGGCAGCAGGACGCGCGGCGCCAACACCATGGTGATGCCGACGGCCGGCACGGCGGTGGCGAGGGCGACGCCCCAGACGCCGAAGACACCGGCGAACCACACGCTCAGCGCGAAGTTGACCACCGCTTCCGCCAGCACCACCAGCACCAGCAACTTGAGCAGGTCGAGCGCCTGGAAGAACGGATTCATGACCTGGGTCGACAGCGCGCTGGCCGTCGCGGCGATGGCCAGGAACAACAGGATGCGCGGCGATTCGGCCGCCACCGACGGTCCCAGCCAGACCGCGAGGAAGCCTGGTCCCAGCAGCACCAGGTGCACATTGACCAGCACAGACAACGCGGCGCAGACGCGGGAGGCCGTCAGGAAGAGCACCTTGAGCTGGTCGAACTCGCCGCGAGCCCGGTGGGCCGCCAGTTCCGGGAGCAGGCTCTGCGTGATGCCGTTCACCAGCACCCGCGATTGTTCGACCAGTTGCAGGGGCAGCGAGTAGAGCGTCACGCTGGCTGCACCGAGCAGCACGCCGATGAGCGCGGTGTCGGTGTAACCGATGATGAGCAGCGCCGTCTGCACGACGAAGGCCTGAGCCCCGAAGCCGTAGAGGCCGCGCAGTTCGTCGCGGGTCGGCTTCACCGGCCGCGCCCGCACCCCGGGGGCGACCAGCCGGCAGAAGCCGATGAAGAGCGGCAACTGGATGAGTCCGTCTACCATGGCCACCACTGCAAGCCAGATCATCGTCTGCTCCTGCGTCGTGGCCCACAGCACGCCGACCGAGCGGAAGATCGCTGCGATGATGATGACGCCCGACACCAGATCCCAGCGCCCGTGCGACGCCAGCAGCGCCGAGAACGCCGAGTTGATGAACATGAACAGGAGGCGCACGCCCAGCAGCACCATGGTGATGGTGGCGGCCGTCTGCGACTCCCGCGACAGCGGCGTGGCCAGCAGCGTCGGCACGACCGGACTGAGCGCCACGGCCAGCGTGAAGCACAGCAGGCCGATCCCGGTGTAGAGCGAGCCGGCGACGCTGAGAAGACGGGTCTGGTCCGCCACATCACGGCGTCCCACCGCCTCCGACATCCGCTTCATGAACGCGGCCCCGAGCCCGAGGTAGAGCAGGTTCGAGTAGAGCGTCAGCCCGTTAATGAACGTCCAGACGCCGTACTGCTCGTGCTGGAGCCGCGAGACGACCACTGGCGTGAGGCCGAGGCCGACCACCGCGCCGATGAGGGTGGCGACCCAGTTCAGGACGACATTGCGCTTGAGCGACCGCTGCCTGAGCGACTGCGGGACGATCGCTTTCAGGATCGTCAGCACGTCGGGTCGCCGCGCCTGGGCAAGGTGCGGGCGAGGGGTCCGGCCAGGCGGCGGCAGATCTCGAGCACGTGGGTGAGCCATTATCTCCGACCGTCCACGGGTGTGCGCTCGAGCGTGCCGGCGATCTTTCGACGCCGCGTGCCATCGCGGGCAATCGGCGCCTGGGCACCCATCGCGCCGCCTTCTGGATGCGTCTCGCGGTTGGCGCTGTGCGGTTGTCCCGCCGAGGCGGCATAATCCGCCTCGAGATCGGACCGGATCGGCCGGCCGTGATCGGGAGGCATGCAATGAAGACCACCTCGATGGCACTCGTCGCGAGCACGGTGATGGCGCTGGGCCTGGCGGCCCTGCCGCGGGCGCAGCGGCCGGCCACGCCCCCGGCGTCGCCGGCTCCGGCGGCCGCCGCCGCGGTCGACCCCCGCGTCGCCAGGCTCAAAGCCGCGCTCGATGCCGATGTGTCGTCGCCGGCCATGTACGACCTCGGCCAGCAGATGAACGACATGGTGTTCAGCTTCGGGGAAATCGGCTTCCAGGAGTTCGAGACCCAGAAATACCTCGGCGGCCTGCTGCGCGAGAACGGCTTCACGGTGGAGAACGGCGTCGCCGGCATCCCCACCGCCTGGGTCGCCCGGTGGGGCAGCGGCAAGCCGGTCATCGCCTTCGGCTCCGACATCGACGGCATCCCGCAGGGCAACCAGAAGCCCGGCGTGGCTTATCACGATCCGATGATCGAGGGCGCCCCCGGACACGGCGAGGGCCACAACTCCGGCACGCCGCTGAACATCGTGGCGGCACTGGCCGTCAAGCGCGTGATGGAGCGCGAGAAGCTGTCTGGCACCTTGATGATCTGGCCGGGCGTGGCCGAGGAACTGCTGGGCACCAAGGCCTACTTCGTGCGTGCCGGTCTCTTCAAAGACGTGGACGTCGTGCTCTACAACCACGTCGGCTCGAACCTCGGCACCAGCTGGGGTGACGGCGGCGGCAGCGGCCTGGTCTCGGTCGAGTACATGTTCGAGGGCGAGACGGCGCACAGCGCCGGGGCGCCGTGGCGCGGCAGAAGCGCCCTCGATGCGGTGGAGCTCATGAACGTGGGCTGGAACTATCGCCGCGAGCATCTGCGCCTGGCACAGCGCACGCACTACGTGGTCACCAACGGCGGCGACCAGCCCAATGTCGTGCCCCGCAACGCCAGCGTCTGGTATTACCTGCGCGAGACCGACTACGACACCATCCGCGCCATGTGGGACATCGGCGACAAGATGGCCCACGGCGCCGCGCTCATGACCAACACCACCTGGACGTCGCGCGTGCTCGGCACTGCCTGGCCACGCCACACCAACCGCGCCGTGGCCGAGGCCATGCACGCCAACATCCAGCATGTCGGGTTGCCGCAGTGGAGCGCGGCCGACGTCACGCTCGCCGTAGCGACCCAGCGCGTGATGCAGGTGCCGGAGATCGGCCTGGCCACCGGCCCGATCGGGCCGCTGCGGGGCCGCGAGCGCATTCCGGACGACGAGAAGTTCGGCGGACCCTCCGACGACATCGGCGACGTCACCTGGACCGTGCCGACCGTGTCGCTCAGCTACCCGGCAAACTTCCAGGCCGGCCCCGGCCACAACTGGGCCAACGCCATCCCGATGGCGACGCCGATCGCACACAAGGGCGTGAACGCCGGCGCCCGCGTGCAGGCACTCACGGCCCTCGATCTGGTGCTGCGTCCCGAACTGGTCAAGGCGGCGCGCGACTACTTCGACAACGTGCAGCTCAAGCAGCGGACCTACACGCCCTTCATCCGCGCCACCGACCAGCCGGCGACGTGGATGAACAAGGCGACCATGGATCGATACCGCCCCGAGATGACGAAGTACTACTTCGACCGTGCGAAGTACAAGACCTACATGGACCAGATGCAGGCGCAGTTCGGCATCACCTACCCGACGGTGAAACCGGCGGCGTCGCAGTAGCCGCGGCTCACCGCAGCGAGAACTGCACGGTGGCGGTCATGATGACCGTCATCGGCCGTCCGTCGACGAGCGTGGGCGAAAAACGCCAGCGCATCACCGCGAGGAGCGCCGCCAGGTCGAGTCTGGGATCCACGCCGCGGATGACGTGCAGTCGGCCAACGCAGCCGCCGGCGCCGATCGTGGCTTCGAGCACGACGTCACCCTGCACGCCGGAGCGCTGCGCCGTGACCGGATAGATCGGATTGACGTGGCGCGTCTTCTTCGGCGGCGTGACGCGGGCGGCGCCCGTGTTCACGCCGCCCGAGAAGTCGTCGGTCTCAGACTCGCGGCACCTCAGGTACTCGTCGTCGAAGGGCACGACGGCGATCCGTCGCTCGTTGTCGGCGGCCGGCGGCGTGTCGGTCACGTGGGTCATCAGCAGCACACGCGTGGCGTGACCGCAGGCGGCCTGCGAGACGCCGGTGTCGAACGGTGCGATGCTCGCGGAGCGTCCGTCGCGGCGCAGCACCAGTTCCCCGGCGCCGGCTCCGATGCCCTGGCCGCGGGCTTTCGCCAGCTCGCAGCCCGTGGCGGCGATGACCGCTGGCACGAACCGGCGTGGATACGAGTCGAGGAGCTGCACGGCGAGCCGGCCCGGAAGGGGCGGCACCGCGTCCGGGCGGAAGGGCCGGCCGAGGTGGGGCAGCGCGCGCCGGACGCGGCGCATTTCCTGGGACGTCAGCAGGGCCTGCACGCCCTTCGACGACGCGAGGAGGCTCGCGAGCAGCACGCCGGGCTCCTCGATCTGGGCGCGCCACACGTCGCCGGGCGGTTCACGGCGCCCGGAGAGGCGCGCGGTGAGCTCGCGCACGACCGCCGCGTCGACGTCGGCGGCCTCGGCGCCGAGCGGCGCCGCGAGGGTGAGGGCGGCGACGACGGCCGCGGCCAGCGGGGCCTCGCCCGTCCACGCCGCGAGTGCCGCGCGCGCCGCCTCGAGACGCATCTCCGGCGGCCGATCGGCGGCGAGCGCGGCGATGAGGCGCGCGTCCGCCGGCGGGTAACGCTGCAGCCGCGCTGCCGAGAGCGCGGCCCGGAACACCGCGAGGTCCCCGCCGGCCGCCGCCTGATCCAGCAGCCGGTCTATGGTGGCCGCGTCGGGCCGCGCCGCTTCGACGAAGGCGCCAATCGCCCGCGGCGGCACGGCCGCGAGGCGGGGAAGCGCGCCGAGCGCGGCGGGGCCGCGAACGCGCGCGAACGCGATCGCCGCCGGAGCGGCGTCGGGTCCGAGCGGCGCCCACGATGCCACCACCATTTCGTCCTGTTCCGGACCGCCGAGGATGACGACGGCGCGCGTGAGCTCGGCCGCCGTGTCGCCCGAGCCCTCGGCCTGCAGCGTGGAGGCGAGCTGGGGCACCAGGCCGCGAATACCCATGGCGAGGATGACGCGGGCCGCGGCGGCGCGCACGTCGGTCCCGGGGTGGGCGAGTTGCCGCACCAGGTGCGCCTGCACGTCGGCGCGGGTCGCGTGTTCGACGAGCAGGGCGGTCGTGCCGGGCGTCGGGTCAGCGGCGAGCAGCGCCTCGACTGTGGGCGGCGTCTGCGCAGCTGCCGGGCTGCCGCCGAGCACGAGTGCCGTCAGCAGTGCCAGCCATCGTGACATAGCCGCGCACTATCCTACGCGCCGTCATCGACCCCGGGTGAGCTGATTCGGCGGCGTCTGCCGCTAGTACAAACAGTCCGCCCATCCCAGGAGTCCCCATGTTCCGGACCGTCCTCGATCTGGCCCTGCCCGTCGTCCTCGCCACGCTGCTCATCGCCGCCGCCGTGGGAGCCGCCGTTGCCGACGCGCCGTCCCGCCCGGACCGTGGTGCGGTGGCGCCTACCGGGACGCCGGCGCGCTGATCCGGAAGTTGCGCATCATGCCCATGTCCTCGTGCTCGAGGATGTGGCACCGTGTCGTCCGCCTGGGTGTCGCTGATGCCCACGGCGAGCGGATTGGCGGCGGCGCCGGATCGCGACAGCACCCGGAACTGCGTGCCGTGCACATGGATGGGGTGTGCCATCGCCATGCCCATGGGATTGGGTTCGTTACGCAGCTCCCAGATGTGCGTGGCACCCGGCGCCACGGTTTCCTCTGCCGCCACCTCCGCCATGTCGAACGTGCGTCCGCTCGATGCGCCACTCCATGCGCTCGCCGAAGAGATCCGCGAGGCCGTCGAGGCGCTGGCGCTGCCGCACCCGGGCCACGCCCTCGGGCACATCACCGTCAGCGTCGGCGTGGCGGCGGTGGCCGCCCCCGAGCACCCGCAGTCGACGCTCGTCGATGCCGCCGATCGCGCGCTCTACCGCGCCAAGGCCGCCGGACGCAACGCCGTCGCGGCGTAGCAGCCGGTGGCGCAAGTCCCGCCGGGACCTTTACCACGGGCTGCTCGACGCCGCCGCGCTCAGCGCGACAGCGTCGTGCCCGCCAGGCGGCTGATCGCACGCAGTCCGTCGTCGCCGATGTCGAGACTGTGCGCGTTCACGTAGAGGCGGATGTGCGCGTCACACACCGCGTCCGACATCTCCTGGGAGTGGGCGCGCACGTAGGCGCGGCTGGCCTCGGGATGCGCGAACGCGTGGGCGACCGAGGCGCGGATGGCGGTCTCGGCGGCCGCGGCGGTCGCCGCATCGAGATCGGCGCGGACGCAGATGCCGGCCAGCGGCACCGGCAGCGAGGTCGCCTGCTCCCACCAGTCGCCGAGGTCCACGATTTTCACGAGGCCGTGATCCGCGTAGGTGAAACGGCTCTCGTGGATGATGAGTCCGGCGTCCACCTCTCCGCCGGCAACGGCGCCGAGGATCTGGTCGTAGCGCAGCTCCACGACCTCGCCCCAGGGCCGGCGCCGCCAGGCGCAGCAGCCGGAAGGCGGTGGTGTCGCGGCCGGGAATCGCGACCCGGCCGCCGACGGCGTCGGCCAGCGGCCGCGCCTCGCGCGCCACCACGAGCGGACCCACGCCGTGACCGAGCGCGGCGCCGCTTCGCAACAGGCGATAGCGATCGCCGACGGCGGCGAAGGCCCCGACGCTCAGCTTCGTGAGCTCGAAGGCGCCGTCGTGGGCGCGACCATTGAGCTCCTCGATGTCGAGCAGCACCGGCTGCACGCTGAAGGGCACGTCCACGAGGCCGTGCACCAGCGCATGGAACGCGAACGTGTCGTTGGGGCAGGGCGAGAACCCGAACCTCAGCGTGCGCACGCGGCGATCTCCACGACCAGGCGGGGCGTCAGCGCCCGCACCGCGGCGAAGGCCTCGGCCAAGCGCCACACCGCGCGGTCGGCCTCTTCGATGGCATTCGAGATGACGCGCACTTCGATGGCCGGAATGCCGGCCAGCGCGGCGGCGCGGAGCACGGCGAAGCCTTCCATTGCCTCCACCTGACAGCCGGCGCTGTGCCCGACGCGGCCACTCGTGCCGATGACGTGCCGGCCGGCGCCGGGCACCGCCCGGCAGGCCGCGTCCACCAGAGCGGCCGGCGCGGCGATCCGGCGCGGCGCGAAGGTCTCGGGCACGCCGAGGTCGCAGTAGAGGGCCTCGACGCCCCACTACGACGTCGAGCGGCACCAGGCCAGACGACCGGCGGGCGCCGGCGATGCC
>JANNIB010000232.1:0-5561 GCA_031404695.1 Acidobacteriota bacterium | reverse complement strand
TGATCGACCTGCACATGCATACGACCGCGTCCGACGGCTGGTGCCGTCCGGACGAAGTCGTCGCGCGGGTGCATGCGGCTGGTCTCAGCACCTTCGCCATCACCGACCACGACACCGTCGCGGCGCTGCCCGAGGCCCGGGTCCTGGCCGCGCGGCGCGGCCTCACGCTCGTGCCCGGGATCGAGATCACGGCGGTGTGGGAGGCGCGTGACGTGCACGTGCTCGCTTATTGGTGCGACGAGACCGATCCGGCGCTGCTGGCGTTCCTGGCCGAACAGCGGGTGCGGCGCGTCGACCGCGTCGAGCGCATCGCCCACGCCCTGGCGAAGGCCGGCGCCGCGGTCGACGTCACGCCGCTGCTTGACGAGGCCGCCGCGCGGCCCGGCGCCGCGGTGGGCCGTCCAGGCGTCGCGCGGGCGCTGATGGCGGCCGGCCATGCGGTATCGGTGCAGGACGGCTTCGACCGCCTGCTCGGCGAGGGCCGACCGGGCTACGTCCCCCGCAGCGGGCTGGCGCCCGAAGAGGTGTGTGCGATCGTGCACGCGGCCGGCGGGCTGGCGTCGATTGCCCATCCGGGCGTGACCAGACGCGACGACATGCTCGAGCGGTGGGTGCGCGGCGGCGCCGATGCCCTGGAAGTATTCCACTCGGATCACTCCGCCGCCGACTCGGCCCGCTATCTTGCCGCCGCGGCGGCGTTCGGCACGGCGGTGAGCGGCGGCTCCGACTTCCACGGTGACGACCCGATGACCAACCGCTCGGGCCGGCGTCTCATCGGCGGCGTGACGCTGCCCGCCGAGTGGTGGGTGAGCCTCCAGGCCGTGCACACCGCGAGGCTGGTATGAGCGCGTCGGCGCTGGTCGAGTTCGTCGGCGTGGTGAAGCCGTACCAGGCGCTGCGACCGCTGCGCCTGGCGGAGCTGCGCATTACCGCCGGCAGCATCGTGTCGCTCCAGGGCCTCGATGCGGTGGCCGCCGAGGTGCTCGTCAACCTGATGACGGCGGCCATGCTGCCCGAAGAAGGCGAGGTGCGGCTGTTCGGGCAGTCCACCGCCGACATCGCCGACCACGACGCGTGGTTCGCGATGCTCGACGGGCTGGGTCTGGTCACCGACCGCGCCGTGCTGCTGGCGCAGTGCACCGTGGCGCAGAACCTGGCGTTGCCGATGACCCTCGCGATCGAGCCGGTTGACCCCGCCGTTCTGCCACGCGTCGAGGCGCTGGCCGACGAGGTGGGCATCGCACGCGCCGTGCTCGACACGCCGGTGCGCGAGGCCGGCCCCGAGGTGGTGCAACGCGTGCGCCTCGGGCGCGCGCTGGCCCTCGACCCGCGCCTGGTGGTCGCCGAACACCCTTCGGCCTCGCTGCCGCGCCCGGACGTCGAGGCGTTTGCCCGCGATTTGGCGCGGATCGTCTCGGCACGCGGCGCCGGCCTGCTCGCCATCAGCGCCGACCGCGACTTCACGCGCGCGCTCGGCGGCACGGCGCTGACGCTCGATCCGAAAACCGGCGTGTTGTCGCGGCCCGGGCTCCTGGCGCGGCTGGGATTGGGATAATGGACGGCATGATCATCCACGGCGAGGTGGTGCGCCTCGACCCGGCGCACGGGTTCGGCTTCATTCGCGACGACCGGCACGGCGACTGGTTCTTCGTCGACGCCGGCGTCCGCGCAGGCGGGACGGCGGCCCTGTGGCTCGGCGCGCGCGTCGCCTTCGCGCACGAACGCACCCCCAACGGGCCGCGGGCCACCGACATCCACCACGAGTTCATGGCGTGAGCGCACGGCTGCTGCTGTTCGACATCGACGGCACCCTCGTGCTGACCGGCGGCGCCGGCAAGCGCGCGATGGATCGCGCGTTCGAGGAGCTGTTCGGCGTGAGCGAGGCATTTGCCGAGGTCTCGATGGCGGGCCGCACCGATCGCTGGCTGGTGGAGTCGGCGCTCGATCGACACGGCATCCCCGCTACCCCTGCACGCCTCGAGCAGTTCCGCGCCCGCTATCTGGCGCTCCTCGAGGCGTCGATCGGCGAGACGGGTGCGGGCCGGCGCGGCGTCATGCCCGGCGTGCCCGATGTCCTCGCCCGGCTCGGCGCCCTCGACCAGGCCCATCTGGCGTTGCTCACCGGCAACTACGCGCGCGGCGCCCACATCAAGCTGGCGCACTTCGGGCTGTGGGACCACTTCGCGTGGGGCGCGTTCGGTGACGACCACGCGGAGCGCGACGCGCTCGCCCGCGCCGCCGTCGCCGACGCCGCGGCCCGCGGCATCCCGCTCGCCGATCCGTCGCATGCCGTGGTCATCGGCGACACGCCGTTCGACATCGCGTGCGCGCGTGCCGCCGGCGCCCGCGCAGTGGCCGTGGCAACCGGCGGACACAGCATCGACGAGCTCCAGGCGCACGACCCCGATCTGGCGCTCGAAGACCTGCGCGACATCGACACCCTCGTCGCGTTCCTCGCCCGCGCCTGAAGGCCCCTGGCGCGGCGTCGGCACCCGGCCGCCACGGTATGATCGCGGGTGGAAGCGAACGGGGCCCGGTGGCCCTCCCGGTCTTCAAAACCGGTCGCTGCGCTCTTTGAGGGCAGGCTGGGTTCGACTCCCAGGCGCTTCCGCCAACCGCTCCGCGGTTGGCGTCGAAGCGCCTGGGAGTCAGGTGCGCCGGCTTCGGCCTGCGGCCTCGCCTTTCGGACACGACTCCGGGGCGCGCTTCCGCGAACGGCTCTGCGGTTGGCGTCGAAGCGCCTGGACGTCAGGCCCAGCGGCTTCGCCGTTTGGGGCTCGCCTGCGGGCCACGACTCCCGTACACGCTTTCGCCAGCTAAGGCGCAGCGTTGGGATTGATTGAATTTGAGCGGAGGGAAGGGCCCCGGCCTCGCGGACGGAGGCCGGGCACTGGGTGCGAAGAACGACGACGATCAGTTGTCGATGAGCCGCACGTCAGCGGCCCGCGGACCCTTCTGCGACTCTTCGGTCATGAACTCCACGCGCTGGCCCTCGCGGAGCAGTTCGAACACAGCGCCGCGCACGGCGCTGCGGTGGAAGAAATGCTCCAGGCCGGCCTCGTCGCGGATGAATCCAAAGCCCTTGTCGATCAAGAGCCGAGCGATTGTTCCCTGCTGCATGTCGGTGCCCTCCGAATTGAACGCGGGCTCGCGTCACCCGTAATTGTCCAACGCGGGGCCCGGCGATACCAGCCGGATCATCGTGTGCGATCGGCCATTCCCGGCGGGCCGTGGCGCGCACCCGAAAGGTTCGGGCAGTGTAGGCACGGCCCTCGGCCAAGTCAAGGCCAGGCCGGAGTCGTGGGACGATAGCGCCTGATGCTGCGTGCCATCGTGCTTGCCGCCGGCGAATCAAGACGCATGGGCCAGGCCAAGGCCGGGCTGCCGGTGGCGCCCGGCGGGCCGTCGTTCGCCGCCGCCGCCGTGGCCGCCCTGAGGGCGGCCGGCCTGTGCGAGGTGATGGTAGTGGCCGGCGCCCATCCGGATGCCGTCAGCGCCGCCGTGGCCGGGCTGGACGGGGTCCGGGTGCTCGTCCATCAGGGGTGGGCTGCCGGCCAGTTGTCGTCGCTGCGCGCCGCCCTCGAGGCGGTAGATGCGCCCGACGTCGAGGGGCTCGTCGTGACGCTCGTCGATTGTCCGCTGGTGCGGCCGGCCACTGTCGGCCGGCTCATCGATGTCTGGCGCGCCTCGCGCCCGCCGATCGTGCGGCCGGCCATCGGCGACCGCCACGGTCATCCGGTGATCTTCGATCGCGCGGTCTTCGACGATTTGCGCACGGCGCCGCTCGAAGTCGGGGCCAAGGCCGTGATCGCCCGCTGGCTGGACCAGGTCGTGAACGTGGCGGTGGACGACCCCGGCGTGCTGGCCGATATCGACACGCCCGCCGACTACGACTCTTTCGTGCGCGAACACGTCCGACAGCGCCGGGCCGACGACGCCGGGCGCACGTACCCGCGCCGTACGTAAGACGAGCGCCGCGCGGGGGATGCCCGCGCGACGCCCGCGCTGAGAAACGCTCGGCGACTCTTCGGTTGAGTTACCGCGCTACCACTTGAACTGCACGCCCAGACGCATGATGCGCGGGTTCTGAATGGCGTTGACCTGGTTGTAGGTCGCCGTTCCGAAATTGACTGAACGCACGCCGAGCACGGGATTTCCGTTCAGGGCATTGAAAAGGTCGGCCTGCAGCTGCAGCCGCCGGTCACCCAGCGTGAACGACTTGGCAAGACTGAAGTCGACCTGGTTGATCCGGTCGAAGAACTCCGTGCCACCTGGCACCAGGGGCAGCGTGACGGACGCTTCCGTCATGCCCGGGATCACCAGCTCGCCTGGCCGGCACGGCCCCGTGCAGTTGGCGGCGTATCGCGTGGCTTGCGTGATCAGCCACCCGGTGCCGACGGGGCTGCCGACGTCCCCGTAGCCGGGGCCGGCGATCTTGTTGTTGAGCGTCGTGTAGCCGCCAATGGCACGGCCGTTGAGGCTCTGCACCGCGACACTCGCCTGAATGTCCCATGGCAGGGGATAGGTGCCTGCCATCTTGAACTGCTTCTGGTAGGGGATGCTGTTTTCCCAGTCGTCGCAGAAGCGGAGGTTGTTCGGGTTGTCCGGCTCGTCGCAGGTCGCACGGAGCGTCCGCTCCATCGTGAAACCTCCGAACAGCGTGCCGCCGCGGGGCAGCCGCGCGTTGAAGGTCGCGTCGAAGCCGGTGTAGGTCTGCTTGCGATCCGAGCCGGAGTTGGTATCGAAATCCTGGACGCGAGCCAGTTGAGCGGTCGTGGCGACCGTGTAGGCCTTGAACACCGATCCGTCGAGCGGGCTGACGACGTCGACGGCGCGGTAGTCGTCGAACGTCCGCAGCAGGTTGTCCCGCACCAGCAGATCGTGGAACGTGCGGCGGTAGAACGTGCCGGACAGCGACACCCGGGGCAACACTTCGTGCTGGATGCCGGCCGTATACTCCAGGTTGTAGGTCCGCTGGTAGTCGGGGTCGACGTTGGCGAGCCGCGCCACGCCGAAGTTGGCCGGCATCTGCGCGAAGTTCATCTCACAGCCGGCGACAAGGTAGGTGCAGCCCGTGGCGCCGTCGGCGATGTCGTTGCCGTTCAGATCCGTCCATGCCAGGTTGGCGCTGGCGATGGCCAGCGGGTTGTAGCGGTTGGCGAAGAACGTCGTCCGCGACTCGTTGTAGCGGTTGAAGCTGGCCTTGAGGGCAGTCTTGGCGTTGCCGAACACGTCGTAGACCACACCCACGCGTGGTGCGAAGTCTTTCCATGTCGGCATCGGAATGGCGTCGAACTTTCGTTCTCCGACGAAGCGTCCGACGCCCGACGTGGCCGCCGACACTTCATGCGAAAGGTATTCCCACCGTAGCCCGGTGTTGACCGTCAGTCGGTTCAGCGACCACGAGTCCTGCGCGTAGAGGCCGACGTCCGCCTTGAGCTGGTCCTTGTAGCGCAGCGGCGTGTTGTAGATCGTCACCTGATTGGGCACGCCGTTCAGATACACCTGCTGCAGGTCGGCGTTGGCCTCGCGGGTGTTCACGTAAGGACCCCAGTTGTACT
>JANNIB010000231.1:0-13558 GCA_031404695.1 Acidobacteriota bacterium | reverse complement strand
CGCGCCCCGAACAGCGTGCGGCCGGCGTTGATGAGGTCGGGCCGGTTGTAATAGAAGTGGCGGTCGATCAGGAAATACTCCTGCTCGGGGCCGCAGGTGGCGGTCACGCGCGAGGCCGGCACGCCGAAGAGATTGAGCGCGCGCGTCGCCTGTGTGGAGAGCGCCTGCATCGAACGCAGCAGCGGCGTCTTCTTGTCGAGCGACTCGCCAGTCCAGCTCACGAACGCCGTCGGGATGACCAGTGTGGCCGAGTTGCCGTTCACGAGCAGCCACGGCGGGCTGCTCGGATCCCACGCCGTGTAGCCACGCGCCTCGAAGGTGCTGCGCATGCCGCCCGACGGGAAGCTCGAGGCATCGGGTTCGCCGCGCACGAGTTCCTTGCCGCTGAACTCGGCCATGGAACTGCCGTCGATGGTGGGCGCGTAGAACGAGTCGTGCTTCTCGGCGGTGATGCCGGTCATGGGCTGGAACCAGTGCGTGTAGTGCGACGCCCCGTGCTCCACCGCCCAGTCCTTCAGCGCCGAGGCTACGGCGTCGGCCGTCGACATTTCGAGCGGCGTGCCCTTGGTGACGGTGTCGCGGAGCGCCTGGTACACCGCCTTCGGCAGTCGGGCCTGCTGCATGGCCTCGTTGAAGACCAACGACCCGAAGATGTCGGCCACGACGGCCGGCTTTTGCGTGGCTCGGCCCTCATGCATCGCCCAGCTGCGCATGTGGTCGATGGCGGCGCTCAGCGTGTCAGATCCCATGGATACGGCTCCCTCATTTTCTTCTGTGCAACGGTGGCGGGTGGTGATTTGTTCGAGGTGTCGGTTGGAGCACGCACATTGTGCGCGATTGTCCCGCTCTGCATCAACAAGATTGCGGCGAAATATGCGTAACGAGGTTCTGATCGTGTCATTCGAGCATAAAATAAACTATGATTCCATAATTGTAATCAGGCCTTGTGGGCATTCTGGTCCGGGAACGGCTGGGTCGCCGGACGCGGCCGTTCCGGGATCGGAAGCGAAACGAGCGGTTGGCGGGGGGCGGCGGGGCGGGGAGCCCCGGCGGGCGCAAACGAGGCGGGGACGGAGGGCTGCTGACGGCCTAGAAGGCCGGCGAGACGCGGCGGGGCGCGCAGTCGGCAGACGGCGCCGGGTGTGAGCTGTTCACCACGGCCGGGTAGGCGAGTTCCGCCATCAGGGCGTAGCCGCGGTCGCTCGGGTGAAAGCCGTCGCTCGAGAAGCTGGCCGGCTCGATGATGCGCGCGTCGCACATCAGGTCGACGACGAACGTGTTGGGCCCCACCAGCGCGTTGACGCGGTCGGTCATGCCGACGGCGATCCGCTGCATGATGCCGCGTTCCAGCGCTGAATTGCGCGCGAGATACGGTGCCCCCGACAGGTTCGGCAGGTTGAGGATGACCACCCTGGCGCCGGGCGCCTTCTGGCGCACCGCGCGGACGAGGGTGCCGATATCGTCACCGAACTGACGGACCTGTTGGTCGATGAAACCGCGGATGTCGTCGCCGGCCAACTGCGCCTGCACCACCTGACCGATGGTGTTGGCGTCGTTGGCGCCGGCGAATATGGTCACCACCGTGGACTCGGGCTTGGTGAACGGCGCCTGGTTGGTGATGAAGTTCCCCGGGTAGGTGCGGCCCAGACGCCGGCCGAGGTCCTCGAAGTGCTGACTGATGACCTGGCCAGGCACCCCGGTGTTGTTCAGGGTGACGGTGCCGTTCTGCTGCAGGCGTCGGTAGAGCGTCTGCACCCAGCCGGTGGCGTTGGCCGCACAGGTGGTGAAGGGGAAGCACTCGACGCTCGACATGTAGCCGGTGGCATCGCTGGCGCTGATGTTGTTGTAGGTGACGGTGGTGCTGCCCCCCCCGGGCGAGGGCGAGGTGGGCGTCTCGGACGACTTGCTGCAGCCCGCGACCCCGAGGGCGGCCAGCAGCGCGGCGAGACGAATCTGTCGGAACATATGTCGTACGGTGTGCAAGGTTGGTGCCTCTAGGCAGTTCCCGGGGGTCTGGTTGATATTTCGGTTGCCGGGACGGACTTCATTACAATGCGCTGGCAACCGACCGCCACCTCCATGACGGACCTCGCCACTCGCCCCTGGACTCGATTCTATGCGCCCTCGACGGCGCAGGACCTGGCGCCACGTCCGTGGCACACCGTGGCCGGGCTGGTGCGCGAGGCGTCGGCGAAGTACGCGGCCAACGAGGCATTCACGCTGCTGCTGCCCAACGGCACCCGCGGCTCGCTCACGTTTGCCGAGGTCGACCGGCTGTCGGACGCCTTTGCCGTCTACCTGCGCGAGGTCGCCGGCTTTGCCGCCGGTGACCGCCTGGCCGTGCAGATGCCCAACTGCCTCGCCTATCCGGTGGTGGTCTTCGGCGCCATGAAGGCCGGACTCGTGACGGTCAACACGAACCCCCTCTACACGGCGCCCGAGATGGAGCACCAGTTCGCCGACAGCGGCTCGACCGGGCTGGTGGTCATCGACCTGTTCGCCGACAAGGTCGCGCAGGTGCTCAAGAAGACCGCCATCAAGACCGTGGTCGTGGTGACGATCGCCGACCTGCTGCCGTTTCTGTCACGCACGATCGTGCGCGCCGTGCAGAAGTACGTGAAGAAGCAGGTGCCGCCGGCCACCTTCGCGCACCTGACCTTCGACGCGGCGCTGGCCGCCGGCCGGCGCAAGGTCGCCTCGGGCGCTGACGCCACGGTCTATCTCGAAGGGGCCACCGAAGACCGCGTGGCCACGCTGCAGTACACGGGCGGCACGACCGGTGTCAGCAAGGGGGCGGTGCTGACCGAAGGCAACCTGCTGGCGAATGTCGCCCAGTGCATCGAAGTGTGGAAGCCGGGCGTCATCGAAGGCAAGGAAACGGTCATCACCGCGCTGCCGCTCTACCATATCTTCGCGTTCACGGCGAACCTGATGGTGTTCTTCGCTTTCGGCGGACGCAACATCCTCATCCCCAGCCCGCGGCCGCTCGCCAATCTCAAGCAGGCGATCACCCGCGAAGGCGCCACCTGGCTCACCGGCGTCAACACGCTCTTTGCCGGCCTCATGCACGAGCCGTGGTTCAAGGCGCACACCGGCTTCACGCTCAAGGGCACGGTGGCCGGCGGCATGGCGCTGGTGCCGGCGGTGGGCGAGCGCTGGGAAGCGATGACGAAGACGCCCATGTATCAGGGCTACGGGCTCACCGAGACCTCGCCGGTCGTGTCGCTGGTGCCGTTCCACCGCAACAAGCGCGACTCGATTGGCGCGCCGGTGCCTGGGACCGACATCCGCATCGTGGACGCGGACTGGCAGGACGTCCCGTCGGGCGAACCCGGCGAGTTGCTCGTGCGAGGGCCGCAGGTGATGCGTGGCTACTGGCAGCGTCCCGACGAGACCGCCCGTGTGATGAAAGACGGGTGGCTCGCCACCGGCGACATCGCGACCATCGACGATGACGGTTACGTCTACATCGTCGACCGCAAGAAGGACATGATCCTCGTGAGCGGCTTCAACGTGTATCCCAACGAAGTCGAAGCCGTGCTGGCCGCGCATCCCGGGGTGGCGGAAGTCGCCGTCATCGGCACGCCCGACGAGACCTCCGGCGAGATCGTGTGCGCGTTCGTGGTGCGCAAGGACCCGGCGCTGAGCGAGCAGGTGCTGCGCGACCACTGCCGCCAGTCGCTCACCGCCTACAAGGTGCCGAAGGTGGTGCACTTCCGCGACGACCTGCCCAAGTCGCCGGTCGGCAAGGTGCTGCGCAAGGACCTGCGGGACCTGGCGCTGCGCTAGGGGCCGTCATGGACAATCTCGCGCACGCCCTCACCGGCCTGGCGATGGGCCACGCCGGGCTCAAGCGCCGCACGCCGCTGGCGCTGACGACCCTCGCCCTGGCCGCCAACGCCCCGGACATCGACATCGTCGTGGTGGCGACCGACACCCTCGCCGTCTATTTCCGCCGCGGCTGGACGCATGGTCCGCCGGCGATGCTGTTGCTGCCGGTGGTTCTCACGCTGCTCGTCGTCGGGTTCGACCGCCTCGTACGGCAGCGCCGCCCGGCGCCCCCGCCGCCGGTGGTACCGCGTGAGGTGCTGCTCGTGGCCGCCATCGGCACCTGGTCGCATCCGCTGCTCGACTACATGAACAGCTACGGCATCCGCCTGCTGATGCCGTTGTCGGGGCGGTGGTTCTACGGCGATGCGCTCTACATCGTGGACCCGTGGCTCTATCTGCTGCTCGGCGTGGGCGTGTGGACGGCGTGGAAGTCGCGCGGCGCGTCAACGACCGGCGTGTGGGCGGCGCGGGTGGGTCTGCTAGCGGCCTCGCTCTACGTCGCGGCGATGTATGGGTCGAATCTGTGGGCGCGCGCGGTGGTGACCGAGGGCCTCGCCCGGGCCGGCCGGGGCGACGCCCGCTTCATGGTGACGCCGGTGGCCGTGAACCCGTTCCAGCGCGAGGTGCTCGTGGACCTCGGCGATCGCTACGAGAAGGGGTTCGTGACCTTTGCGCCGCTGCCACGCTTCCGCCCGGCCGGCTACGGCGTCGAGAAGCACGCCGACGATCCCGCGGCGCAGGCGGCGGCGGCGACGCCGCTGGCGCGTCAGTATCTGACGTGGTCGCGCTTTCCGTTCTTCGTCGTCGAGCAGACGGCAGACGGGACGGTGGTCCACCTGAACGACGCGCGCTATTCGGGGCCATCCGGACGGGATGGCTGGGCCGGGCTCCGCATCCCGCTGCCAGACCTGCCGCGATGACCCGAGCGGCCATGGCCACTACAATGACAGCCATGCGCGTGTTGCCGCTCCCGCTCGCCCTGCTCCTGCTCGTCGTCGGGCTGCCGGCCGGCCTCGGCGCCTGGGGCTTCCCGGCGCACAAGCACATCGCCGATCGGATGATCGCGTTGCTGCCGGCCGAGCTGCGCCCGGCATTCGAGGCGCGCCGCTCCTTCATCGTCGAACGCACCGTGGATCCGGATCTGTGGCGTAACGTCGGCTGGGAAGAGGAGCCCCCGAACCACTTCCTCGACCTCGACGCCGAGCCCTACGGCGCGTATCCGTTCGAGGCGCTGCCGCGCGAATACGACAAGGCGGTGGAGAAGTTCGGCAAGGACGTCGTCCATCGGGAAGGCACGCTGCCGTGGCGGGTGGCGGAGTTCTCGGGCCGGCTCGAGCGCGCCTTCGCGTCGCTCAAGCGTCCGGTGCCGTCGCCCTATGTGCTCGACGACATCGCCCTCTTCTCCGCGGTGCTGACCCACTATGTGAGCGATGGCCACGTGCCGCTGCATGCGGTGAAGAACTACGACGGGCAGACGACCGGGCAGCCGGGCGCGCACAGCCGCTTCGAGTCGGAGCTGTTCGAACGCTACACGCCGCAGCTGGCCATCGTGCCGGCGCCGCGTCCGCCGGTGACCAATGCGCGCGACGAGATGTTCCGCATCCTGCTCGAGAGCAACCGCCTCGCTGACCGCGTGCTGGCGGCCGACCGCGCGGCGGCCCGAGGGCGCGAGTACTACGACGACGCGTTCTTCGCCGAATTCCGCACCGAGGCGCTGCCGATCGTGGACCAGCGGGTCGCCGATTCCATCGCCGCCTCGGCGGCCTTCATTGCCGGCGCGTGGGAAAAGGCCGGCCGGCCGGCCGTGCCGCTGACCATCACCCGGCCGCCGCGTCGGGTAACGGCGCCGGCACCGCCGAAGTAGCGGCGAACCACCAGCCCCCGGCCAGCGTCCGACACTAAATGCAGGTGTTCCTGATTCCGATCGGCGTCGATCAATACGAGCCGTACTACGAACCGGTCGAAGGCGACGACGCGCCGGCGGCCGACGAGAGCGGCTGGTTCGCGCGTCAGCGCCGGCGAATGAGCGAGATGCTGCGCGAGGCCGAGGCCGAACGCCATCGCCGCCACGCCGCCACCACCGTCACCGCCGATGGCTGGGGCACACGCCTCAAACGGACCGTCATGCGGTGGATCGTCGAGCGGGCGGCGGAGCAGCGCCTGCTGTGGCATCTGCGGACGGCCACCGCGGCGACCCTGCACGTGCCCGACGACCTGCCGCCGGACACCGCGCTGGCCCTCATGACGACCGGCCTGAAGCGTGATGCCGACCGCCACTTCCGGTGGTTCGTCGTGCACCTGCTGCTGCTCATCGTCTCGGCCATCTTCTTCTTCATCCCGGGGCCCAATCTCATCGGCTACTTCTTCACCTTCACGACCGTGGGACACCTGCTGGCGTGGCGCGGGGCGGCGCGCGGGATGGCGCGGGTGAGCTGGCAGGTGGAGGCGAGGGCCGACCTGACGGCGCTACGCGCGGCACTGCTGCTGGCGCCGCGCGACAAGGAGACGCGCCTGCAGGAACTGGCGGACCGTCTGGGCCTGCAGCATCTGGCGACCTTCGTGGAGCGGCTGGCCGTTCCGGCCGCGTGATAGGCTCACCGGCGTGACGCTCCACGAGCTGGCCGAGCGGATCGGCGCCCGCCTCGAAGGCGAGGGAGACGTGGTGGTCACGCGCGTGGCCGCACTCGAGACGGCCGGGTCCGGCGACGTCACGTTCCTGGCGAAGGCAGCCTATGCGGCCAGGGCTGCGGAGACTCGAGCCTCGGCCATCATCCTCGGCACAAACGGCGGGTCGGCGCCGTGCGCCGTGCTGCGGGTGGCCGATCCGTATCTCGCGTTCGCGCGCGCGGCGTCGGCGCTGGCGCCGCCCTCGACGCTGCCGGTCGGCATCCATCCCACCGCCGTGGTGGCGCCCGACGTGGTGCTCGGCGCCGGCGTCGGCATCGGACCCCTGGCGGTCATCGGCGCCGGCGTCGTCATCGGGGCGCGCACGGTCATCGAGTCGCACGCCGTCATCGGCGCCGGTACCGAGATCGGGCCCGACTGCGTCATCCACGCGCACGTGTCGGTGCGCGAGCGCTGTCGGCTGGGCGCCCGCGTGGTGCTGCAGAACGGCGTGGTCATCGGCGCCGACGGCTACGGCTTCGCCCGCCGGCCCGACGGCTCGCACGAGAAGATTCCGCAGACGGCGCCGGTGGTGCTCGAAGACGACGTCGAGATCGGCGCCAACACCACCATCGACCGCCCGGCCGTCGGCGAAACGCGCATCAAGGCCGGCGCCAAAATCGACAACCTCGTGCAGATTGCACACGGCGTGGTGGTGGGCGCGCGCACGCTGCTGGCGGCGCAGGTCGGGATTGCCGGCAGCACGACCATCGGCGACGACGTCATGTTCGGCGGCCAGGTGGGCGTGGCCGGGCATATCACCGTGGGTGACGGCGTCAAGGCCACCGGGCAGACCGGCATCACCAACTCGCTCGGGCCTGGCCTGTTCGTGTCGGGGCTGCCGGCGATCGACAACCGGGAATGGCGCAAGGCGGCGGTGCTCGTGGGACGTCTGCCCGAGCTCAGGCGTCAACTCCTGGAGATGGAACGGCGCCTGGCGGCGCTCGAAGCAACGCACGGCGGGGCGGAATCCCCCGTGCCATAATCGATCGAAGACTATGACCACACTCGTCGCGCGGGTCGTCTCCCTCCTCCGGCGTCGCGCGTTCGCGGTGGCCGGCGTGGCCCTGGTCGCTGCGGCGGCGTGCCTGGTGCCGCTCGACGCCGCGGTGGCGCCGCCGAAGCTCCAGTATCAGCGCTTCACGCTGCCCAACGGCCTGACCGTGATCCTGCACGCGGACCGCTCCACGCCGATCGCTCACGTGCAGCTGTGGTACCACGTCGGCTCGAAGAACGAGCGCGCCGGGCGCACCGGCTTCGCGCACCTGTTCGAACACATGATGTTCAAGGGCTCGAAGAACGTCGAGCCCGAGCAGCACACCTCGATCGTGTCATCGGTGGGCGGACGCGCCAACGCCTACACGAACGAAGACGCGACGGTCTACTGGAACACGGTGCCGGCGCAGTACCTGCCGCTGGTGCTGTGGATGGAGGCCGATCGCCTCGGCTCGCTGCGCATCGACGAGCAGACCTTCGTGAACGAGCGCGAGGTGGTCAAGGAAGAGCGCCGGATGCGGGTGGACAACCAGCCGTTCGGCAACTTGAACGAGCTGCTCTACAAGGCCGCCTTCGCGACCCACCCGTACAAGAACCCGGTCATCGGCAGCATGGCCGACCTCGACGCGGCGACCATCGACGACGTCCGCGCTTTCTTCAACACCTTCTACATTCCGGCCAACGCCACGGTCATCATCGCCGGCGACTTCGACGTGGCGGAGACCACCGATCTGGTCACGCGCTACTTCGGGCGCATCCCGGCAGGGGCCGGCAAGGTGCCGCGCGACATCACGCCGGAGCCGGTGCAGACGGTCGAAAAGCGGATCGCGCTCGAAGAAGCGTGGCCGCTGCCGGCGGTCATCGTGGCGCACCACATCACCTACGACGGGCATCCCGATTCGTACCCGATGCACGTGCTCGCCAAGGTGCTGTCGGACGGCAACAGCTCGCGCATCCACCGCAGCCTCGTCTACGAGAAGCGGCTGGCGGTGGCGGCCTTCGGCAGCGCCAACCTGATCGAACATCCGAACCTCTTCTACGCGGTGGCGCTGGTGGCGCCGGGGCAGTCGCCCGACGAGGTGGAAAAAGCCCTGATCGCCGAACTCGACAAGACGGCGGCCGAGGGCATCACCGACCGTGAACTGCAACGGGCCAAGAACCAGTTCGCCCGCGACTACATCCTGATGCGCGAGACGGTGCAGCAGAAGGCGCAGATTCTGGCCCACGCCGAAGTGCTGCACGCGGATCTGGCGACCGCCGACGGCGAGTTCATCACCTTCCAGAACATGGCGCGCGCTGATGTGCAGCGCGTCGCGAAGAAGTACTTCACGTCAGGGTCGCGCGTGGTCATGCACGTGCGGCCGAAAAACGGGGGTACCCGCCCATGAGCCGCCGCGCGTTCCACGTGGTGCAGTCATCGCTGCTTGCGTCCATTGCCGTCCTCGTGGCGTCGGTGGGGCTCTCGGCCGGCCAGGGTTCGCGCACGCCCATGGTGGCCGATGCGCTGCGCTGGCCCACCGAGCGGCCGCCGCGGCCGCTCTCGGCCAAGCCGGTCAGCTTCCCGAAGTACGAGATCCGCACCCTGCCCAACGGGCTCAAGGTGGTGCTGGTCAGTCAGAACGAACAGCCGATCGTGAGCGCCCGCATGCTGGTGCGCGCTGGCGCGGCCCAGGACCCGAAAGGCAAGGAGGGCCTGGCGATGCTCACCGCGGCGCTGCTCGATCAGGGCACCGCCACGCGCAGCTCGGCCGAGATCGCCGAGGAGATCGACTTCATGGGCGGCCTGCTCGGCAGCGGCGCCGGCACCGACCTGAGCTTCGTCAACACCGTCAGCATGTCCGACGGCCTCGGGCCCGCGCTCGACCTGATGAGCGACGTCGTGCGCAAGCCGGCGTTTGCCGAAGCCGAGATCGCGCGCCAGCGTCAGCAGGCGCTGTCGTCGCTGACCGTCGCCGCCGAAGACCCCGACACCGTCGCCTCGCAGGTCATCGATCGACTGGTCTTCGGCTTCCACCCCTACGGGATGCCGTCGGGCGGCACGGTGTCGTCGCTGGGGTCGCTCACCCGGCAGGACTTCGTGGCGTACCACAAGGCGTGGTTCGTGCCGAACAACGCCCTCATCGCGATTGTCGGCGACGTGACGCCCGATGCCGCCTTCGCGCAGGTGCAGCGCGTGTTCGGCGACTGGGCACAGGGGCCGGTGCCGACGTTTGCGCCGATGGAGCCGCCGCCGCCGGTCAAGCGCCTCATCGTGATCGACAAGCCGGGCTCGGTGCAGACCGAGATCCGCGCCGGCCACCTGGCGTTCGAGCGCCGGCATCCCGACCACCTCGTGATGGACCAGGTGATCAAGATCCTCGGCGGGGAAGGCGGCAACCGCCTGCAGCAGGTGCTGCGCACGCAGAAGTCGCTCACCTACGGCGCCTCCGCCGACCTCGACGCCTACAAGCTTACCGGCGCCGTCATCGCCGAAACCGACACCCGCACCGAAGCGACGGTGGAAGCGGTGCGCACGGTCGTCGACGAATTCTTCCGCCTGCAGCGCGAGCGCGTCTACGAAGGCGAACTCGAAGGCGCTCAGGACTTCCTGGCCGGCAGCTTCCCGCTCTCGATCGAATCGCCCGACGCCATTGCCACGCGGGTCCTGAATCAGCTCTTCTACGAACTGCCGCTCGAAGACCTGCCGGCCTACCCCGAGCGCGTGCGCTCGGTGACGGTGGACGACGTGCAGCGGGTGGCCAGGACGTGGCTCAAGCCCGGGTCGCTCTCGGTGGTGCTGGTCGGCGATGCCGAGCGCTTCATGAAAGATCTGGCCGGTGCCGGCTTCACCAGCATCGAGCGGATCCCGATCGAGCAGCTGGATCTCACCGCCGCCGACCTGCGCCGCGCGGGTCGCGGCCCGCAGGACTAGCAGTACGCTGTCTCCTTCGGACCCCACGATGCGGGTGATGGTCTCGTGCGGCGAGCCGTCCGGCGACCTTTACGCCGGCGCCCTGGCCCGGGCGCTACTGGCGCGTGAGCCGGGCCTCGACGTCTTCGGCTTCGGCGGGCCGCTGTGCCGCGAGGCGGGCGTCCGCCTCGTGGGCGAGTACACGGGCCTCTCGGTGACCGGCCTCACCGAGGCGCTGCGGGTGCTGCCGGCCACCTATGGCATGCTGCGCCGGCTGGTGCGGGCCTGCGACCAGACGCGACCCGACGCGCTGGTCGTGGTGGACTATCCCGACTTCAACTTCCAGCTCATGAAGCGCGTGGCGGCCAGGGGCGTTCCAGTCGTCTACTACGTGACGCCGCAACTGTGGGCGTGGCGGCCGGGGCGGATGCAGGCCATGCAGCGCGATGTCGCGCTGGCCTTGCCGATCTTCCCGTTCGAAGCGCCGCTCTACGAACAGGCCGGCGTGCCGGTGCAGTTCCTCGGCCACCCGCTCGTAGACCGCGTGCCGGCGCCGAGTGCCGATCCGGTGGAGGCGGCGCGCCATCAGGCGACGCTGCGCACCTCGCTGGGGCTCGACCCCGCGCGCGCCGTGGTGGCGCTGCTGCCGGGCAGCCGTCACAACGAGCTCTCGCGGCTGGTGCCAGTGGTCGCGGCGGCCCTGCCGCTGATTTGCGCCGCGGTGCCCGACGTGCAGTTCGTGGTGGCGTGTGCGCCCGGACGACGGCCCGACGAGTTCGGCGCAATCCTCGCGGCGGCGCCGGGCACGCCGGTGGTGGAGCAGCGCACCGACGACGTGCTGGCGGCGTCGGATGTCGTCGTCACGGCCTCGGGCACGGCCACCGCGCAGACGGCCCTGCACGAACGGCCGATGGTGGTCATCTACAAGCTGTCGCCGCTCACCTACGCGCTCGGCAAGCCGCTGGTCACCGTGGACACCTACGCGATGGCCAATCTCATCGCCGGCGATCGCATCGTGCCGGAACTCATCCAGGAGGGCTGCACACCCGAGGCGATCGCCGCCGAGACGACGTCGTTCCTGCGCGACCGTGGCCGCTGGCAGCAGACGCACGCGCGGCTGGCCGAGACGCGCGCGAAGCTCGGCCCCCCCGGATCCACCGAGCGGGTGGCCGAGGCCGTGCTGGCGGTGGCGCGCGGCGCGCGATCGGCGTAAGACCCGTCGGCTCACGACGGGGCGACGCGACCCCGAAGTAAACTCAGGGCATGCGCACGTTCCGGATGTTCCTGCTGTCCGCGCTTCTGGCGGTGGCCCTTCCCGCGCGGGCGCTCACCGTGCTTCCTGCGACCTTCGAAGAGCTGGTCCGCGAATCGGTATCGGTCGTGCACGGCCGCGTGCGCGAGGTGCAGGGCCGCTGGACCAGCGACCGGCGCACCATCGAATCCACGATCACGCTCGACGTCTACGACGCGTTCAAGGGCGCGGTCACCGACACCGCCACCTTCGTCGTGCCGGGCGGCGAAGCCGGCGGCCGGATTCTCGTGATGCCGGGCGCGCCGACGTTCCGGGCCGGCGACGAGGTGGTGGTGTTCCTGCGCGGACGCGCCCCGTCGATGCCGCAGCCGGTCGGGCTCTCGCTCGGCGTCTACCGCGTGGCCCACCCGGCCCCCGGGGGTACCGCGTTGGTCATGCCGTCGCCCGTGAATGCCGCTGGCACACCCACCACCATCCGCCGGGGCACGTCCGCCCGCCAGGTGCGCGCGCTCGCCGACTTCGGCGCCGCCGTGCGCGCGGTCGGGGAGGCGCGATGACACGCCGCGCGTTCTGGCTGGCGCTGGTCGCCGTGGTGACCACCTTGTCGGCCCCGGCGCAGGCGTATCTGAAGTTCGGCGTCGAGGTCGGCGGCCGCACCGTGCCGGTCCGTTGGGCGCCCGGGCCGATTCGCTATTTCGTCTTCGAGCGCGATTTCGGCGGCATCTCGCCGCAAGCGTTCAGCGACGCCGTCGCCCGCGCCACCGCCACGTGGAGCGCCGTGCCGGGCCTGCCGGTGGCGTTCAGCGGCCAGGGTCTCACGCGCAGCCAGCCGCTCGAGGCCGACGGACGCTCGACGCTCGGCTTCCTCGATCGGCCGGACCAGGAGCGCGTGCTCGGCGCCGCCACGTTCCTGCTCGATGCCGCCACCGGGGCGCTCCTCGAGTCGGACATCTACTTCAACACGCGCTTCCGCTGGTCCACGGCGCCCGCCGGCGAGGCCGGGGCCAACGATCTCGAGTCGGTGGCGGTGCACGAACTGGGACATCTGCTGGGCCTCGGCCACTCGGCACTGGGCGAGACCGAGGTGAGCGGCAGCGGTCGCCGTGTGCTCTCAACGGGCGCCGTCATGTTCCCGATTGCGTGGCCCAGCGGCAGCATTGCCGACCGAGTGCTGCAACCGGATGACATCGCCGGCGTGCGCGATCTCTACGACGCGCTGCCGCCAGCGGAGTTCGGCAGCATCCAGGGTCGCATCACGAAGAGCGGTCGCGGCGTCTACGGCGCCCACGTGGTCGCCTTCGGCCTGGAGTCGGGCGAGATGATCGGCAGCTACACGCTCAACGCCAATGGCGACTTCGTCATCGCCGGGGTGCGCGAGGGGCCGCATGTGCTCCGGGTCGAACCGCTGGATGACGCCGATCTCGAGAGCTTCTTCGGGCCGGCCAACGTGGACATCGCCTTCAGCGTCACCTACGGTCCGAAACTCGCCGTCGTGCAGGCTGGCGGTGCGTCCGGTGCGCTGACGATCGAGGTGCGCCCGAAATGAGGCGCGCCGTCGTGGTGGCGTGCCTGTGGGCGTGGGGGGCGGGCGCCACGCCCGTCGCGGCGCAAACGCCGGGCCCGCAGTGGCGGCCGTGGCATCCGGTGCTGAGCATCGGCGGTGGCTGGGCGGGCTCGGACGCACTCGGCACGGTCACGGCCGAGACGCGGGCGACCGGCATCGGCACGCTGACGCCGTCGCCCTTTCCGTTGTTTCAGACCACCTCCACGCTCGATGGCGGGCCGCGGGCCGAGTTGGCGCTGGCACTTCCCGTCACGCCGACGCTGGCGGTCGAGATCGTCGGCACCAGGGCACGCCCGACGCTCACGACCGCGATCAGCCGCGACGCCGAAACGGCGCCGGCGGCCACCGCCAGCGAGCAGAT
>JANNIB010000230.1:0-9221 GCA_031404695.1 Acidobacteriota bacterium | reverse complement strand
GACCACGTGGCGTGCCGTGAGGGCTATGTGTCGGTCACCCCACTCCAACCCGACATGACGGCCCACACCGGCGCGCCGGCGTGGCTGGGGCGGCTGGCGACCGACGGCTAGCACCCGCGACTCGGGGCAACGGGGCCTGATTTTTTGCGGCCGCCGACTCTGCTTGGCGGCAGACGTGACTTCTGGGGTATGATTCCTCCTCAGTCGGGGCGTGGCTCAGCCTGGTAGAGCACTCGGTTCGGGACCGAGGGGTCGGAGGTTCGAATCCTCTCGCCCCGACCACAGTTTCACGGCTCGCGTTGCAACGGACTTGCACTGCGAGCCGTTTTGCGTTTCTGGGGCGTGTTCTCAGAAGCGCGCGGCGCTAGGCCGCCGCCCTTCCGCAGGCAACACCCTCGTTTCCGCCCGCACTCGTCGCCGATGTAAGGAGATGCACGATGGGACGTCTATCCTTCGTTCTGGTCGGACTCGCCGTCTGGGCGGCACCGGGGCTGACCCACTCAGGCGCTGCGCAGTCGGTGGCCGTCCCGGGCGGGCCACCCGCTCTTCCGACCGCGGCCACTCCCGGTTCCATCAGCGGCCCGACCACCATCACGGTGCCCCCGGTCGCCTCCAGGCCCTCGCCGCTCGCGGTGATTGAAGACTCGGTCTTTCCGTTTCGTACGGCCATCGGCTATCAGGCGCTCTTCGCCACTCAGGGCGGCTACAACACGGCCAGCGGCCACCATGCGCTGCGGTTCAACACCGTCGGCCAGGGCAACACAGGACACGGTTTCGAGGCGCTGCGGTCCAATACCGCGGGCGAAGGAAACACGGCCAGCGGGTTTCAGGCGCTCTGGTCCAACACGACGGGTGGACAGAACACGTCCAGCGGCTTCTTCACGCTCGCCGCCAACACCACGGGCTCCTACAACACCGCGAGTGGCGCCTACGTCCTTGCCGCCAACACGACGGGCGCCTACAACACGGTCAGCGGTTACACGGCACTACGGTCGAATTCCACCGGCAGCGCCAACACGGCGACCGGCACCGAGGCGCTCTACCGGAACACGACGGGCTCCGAGAACGTCGCGGACGGTCTCGGTGCGCTGTCGTGGAACACCACCGGCATGTACAACGTGGCCACTGGCGCCTACGCGCTCTACTTCACCAGCACCGGCACCAGGAACGCCGCGCTTGGCTACCACGCGGGCCTCGCGGCCACGAGCGGTTCCTACAACGTGTTCATCGGCGGCGGCGTGCAGGGCACCGCGGCCGACACGAATACCATCCGCATCGGCCTGCCGTATGACAGCGGCACTTTGGTCGGGCAGAATCAGACGTTCATCGCCGGGATCCACGGCACGCAGTTGACCGGACCAGCGGTGCAGGTCTTCGTGGATGCCAACGGGCAGTTGGGCACGCTCACGGCTCCTATCGCGAGCGGCACGGGAACGACGCCCGCCCCGCTGGCGCTCGACCGACAGGTGCAGGAGCAGGAGGCGACGATCGCCGACTTGCGCGCCCGGCTCGCCAGGCTCGAGGCCCAGATGCGTTCGCTTGCCGGGCGCCGGTAGACCCGGTATCGAACGACCGGCCACCGTGGGGCAGGAGTGCTACCCTCGGGCGAGGGAGGCAGCGCCATGAACTCTGTCCCGGCCGTCGTGCTCGTCACCGCCGTGCTCGCGTCGCCCAGCTCCGTGTCGCAGTCGCCGCCGGACTTCTCCGGCACCTGGACCATCGACCGCGAGCGCAGTGAATCACCCCACCAGGGCGACGCCTTCACGCCGCCCACCTACGTCATCACACAGACCGGATCCGACGTCACGATCGAAACGCTCCGCGGCAGCGCCCGCAGCACGGCCCGCTATGCCATCGGGCCGGCGACGGCGCCGCAGCAGCCCCTGCCCGCGCAGGGTGAGGCCAGGCCCGCCGGGCGCGCCTACTGGATGGGCGCGGCGCTCGTCACCGAGGGCCAGAGCACCATCCAGGGCCAGACCGTGTCGGTGCGCGAGACCCGCTCGCTCGATGCGACCGGCACGACCATGACGCTGCAGACGCTGCTGGTCGTGCAGCATGGCTACACCCTCAAGGGCGCGCAGAACTACGGCGCCGCCACCGACGTCTACCGCAGGGTCGCGCCGCAACGCCACTGACGGTCGACGTCAGAACGACGAATCGTCCGCGTCACGATCGACGATCTCGTCCTCCGGATCGCGGGGCGTGGTGCGTTCGAGATAGTCGCGAATGGCGTCGGCCTGTTCTTCGTAGATGCCGTCACTCGCCTGCGGCTCCGGATACTCGCGCCCGTCGTCCACCCAGCCGTCGGGCGCGTCGGTGACCCGCCAGCGTCCGTCCATGAGTCTGTGTACTACGGCATGTGGCATTGTCGGGGCCTTCAGCGAGGCGGCTGGGGGACGGGGTGTTGACGCAGCGGCCGTGATCGTACGGCGTCAGTTCCCGGCCGCAGCGGCGACACCCCGTCCTCCAGTCGCCGACGTCGTGGGCCCACGACTCGCTACGGCTGGCGCCCCTTCAGCAAATCCTCGAGCGTGTAGACGCGCCCGTTGGCGATGACGCGCTTCACGTTGAGCGCATCAGTGATGTTGGTGAGCGGGTTGCCCTCGACGAGCACGATATCGGCGAGCTTGCCCACGGTGAGCTGGCCGGCGTCGAGATTGAGCGCCTCGGCCGGCGTCACCGTGGCGGCGCGCAGCGCCTGGTACGGCGTCATCCCGGCCTTCACGTAGGCATTCAGCTCGCCGTGCAGGTTGAACGCGTTCGGCGTGTCGGTGCCGGCCACCACCTTGCCGCCGGCCTTGAAGATCTCCATCAGCATCTGGTCGTTGCCGGGGCTGTCGGCGCCGCCCCCGGGATTGCCACCCTGGCCGGGATTGCGGACCTGTTGCTGCATCCACTGCGGATACAGGTTGAAGCGCGGATCCTGGCGCAGCGTCGGCGCACCCTCGAACAGCCGGCGCACGCCGCCGCCCGACATCATCGGGCACCAGTAGCGCTCGCTCTGCCCGAACAGCTGCACCACGTCTTCGTAGGCGCGCTGATTAGGCGCCTGCTTCGGCGAGTAGCCGCGACGGCTGGTGGCAGCGGTGTGTTCCGTGTTGTCTACCCCGAGCAGGGCGGCGGGGAAGATCTCGTGGGTGGCGACCGGCACGCCGATCGAGTGCGCGAACTCCACCATGCGCTTCTGCTGCAGGTCGGGCAGCCGCACGTAGCTCTTGATGAGATCGTGCTGCAGCACCTTGGCGCGCTGCAGTTCCATCTCCAGGTGCGCGACGCTCGAGATGGCGACGCCCATCTTGTAGTAGACGCGCTGCCATTCCATCAGATAGCCGGTGCCGTAGACGCGCGGGCCGATGCGCACGCCGGCTTCGTTGGCCTCCTTGTCTTCCACGGCTTCATACGGCGTGTTGCCAGGACTGCGCACGGTGGTGACCCCGAAGGCGAGCCAGGCGCGGCCCTGCGCCTCGCCGAAGTCCTTCTGGAGGTGCGAATGGAACTCGATGAGCCCCGGCATCGCCGTGAGCGTGGACGCATCGATGAAAACGCCGCTCGGCCGCCCCCGTCCGCGCCGGGGCGATGCTGCGGATGCGGTTGCCCTCGATGACGATGTCCACGTTGTCGCGGGCGGCCTCGGCCACGCCGTCCACGAGCTTGCCCACGCGCAGCGTCACGCGCCCGGATGGCACCGCCGGCGTCCACGTGAGATTCAGCGGCACATCGGTGGTCTCGCCGGTCTCGATGTTCACGATCCGCAGCTGGTCCATCGACTGGTACAGCAGCCGCTTCGAATCACCGGCCCAGCTCGGTGAGTGCGCCATCTCGGTGGTGACGCGCCGCGGCGGCCCCAGCGGCTGGCCGGTTTTCGACACCGGCCACACCTTCAGCAGTCCCTCGTAGATACCCGCCATCTTCGTGCCGTCGGGCGACCACACGACGCCGCCGCCGCCGCGCGAGTCGATCGACAGATTCGGATCCGGCACGAACCACTTGTCGTCGCCGCCCGTCGACGACATGGTGAGCACCTGATTGGTGCCTTCTCGAAAGCGCGTCGAGTAGCTCGACACCATCGCCACCGCCACGCGGTCGCCGCCCGGCGACCACGTCGGCGTGCCCGGCGAGAAGAGCGCGTCGTGGATGCGTGTCACCCGACCACTGGCGACATCGACCACCGAAACCGGCGCGCGACGCCACATGCCGTCCACATCGAAGAACGCGATCTTCGTGCCGTCGTTCGACCAGGTGGCGCCTTGCGGCTGCGTGGTCAGCGTGGTGAGCTGCCGCTCCTGTCCGCTGTTCATGTCGCGGATCCAGAGCTGCAGCAGATTCCCGCCCTTGTCGGACGAATAGACCAGCTTGGTGCCGTCGGGCGACCACGCCGGGTCGGTGTCGAGGAAGCGATCTTTCGTGATGTTCTCGGCGGCGCCGCCCACCGCCATGACCCAGATGTCGCCGACGGCGGCAAACGCCACCTTCGTGGCATCGGGCGCGAGCACCGGCCGCACCAGGCCGAGCGTCTTGCGCGGCGTGCGCGAATCGAAGTCGCGCCTGGAACGGGTGTAGGTGCCGCGGGCCGGTGTGGCCTGCACGGTGGCGGTGAAGGGCACCTCCCTGAACGAGGCGCCGCCGACCGTGCGCTTCCGGATCCGGCCGTCGGCCGTGTAGAAGAACTCGGTCGCGCTGGCCCAGCTCGGGCGGAACGGGAAGACGTTTTCGGATCCCGTGATGGACGAGCCGCCGAGTTCGAGTCCACTCGAGGGGCCTTGCACGACGTGCGCGACGATCTGCCCGCCGGGCCCCCACGACGCCGCGTCGACGACGCCGGCCGACGTGGCCACCTGGCGTTCCTGGCCGCCGGTGGAGGGGACGGCCCACACGTGGCGACCGCCGTCGCGCGTCGAGACGAACGACACATCGGCATCGTTGCCCGACCAGCTCGGCATCGAGTCTTCAGCCGGATGGCTCGTGAGCTGCACCAGCGCGCCGGTGGCGAGCTCCAGTGTCCAGATGTTGTAGCTGCTGCCGAGCGGGTCGCCGCGATCCGACGAGAACGCGATCCGCCGGCCATCGTGCGACCACACCGGCTCGCGGTCGTCGTAGGCGCCCATCGTGAGCTTGCGCTGATTGGAGCCATCCGGGTTGACGGCCCACAAGTCGTAGCCGCCGTCGCGATAGGCGAAGAACGCGATCGTCTGCCCGTCGGGCGACCAGGCGGGCTGGCGCGCGTCGTTGAAGACGTCGGTGATGCGCGTGGCGGCGCCGCCGCTGGCCGGCAGCACCCAGATGCTGCCCTGCAGATCCACGGCGAGGCGGCGTCCGTCGGGCGAGACCGTGACCGACATCGACGTGCCTTCGCGCACCGTGACGTCCCTGGTAGCTGCGGCGCTCGCCCCGGCCCTCGGCGCAGGCGCGCCCGACGGCGCTCGGCTCTGCGAGGCGACGAGGGCGATGGTGCTGAGCAGGCTGGTCGCGAGAAGAGCGACGGCGGGGACGCGCATGATGGTCGGTAGCCTAGGAGCAGCGGATGATCGAGTCAAGCGATCTGCTGGCACGACTACAATTGGAGACTCCGTGCCCTCGTCCGCGACGCCTCAATCATCCTCACGCGTGCCGCTGGCCGGCGTCGTCGCGGCACTCGTCGGCGTGGCCCTGCTCGTGGCCACCATCCGGCAGGTGGGCTGGCCGGAGATTCAACAAGGCGTCGGCGCCGTGGGCGCGTGGTTCGTGGTGGTCGTGCTGCTCGGCGGGGCGCGGTTCTTCGCGCGCGCGAAGTCGTGGATTCTCTGTGCCGACCAGGTCGGCGGCCGTGGTCTCACGCCAGGGCGGGCGTTTGGTGCGGTGCTGGCCGGCGATGCCGTCGGCAACCTGACGCCGCTCGGCCTGCTGGCCTCCGAGCCCACCAAAGTGCTGATGGTGCGGCACACGCTGGCGACGGGCCCGGCGCTCACCTCCGTCGCGCTCGACAACGGCTTCCATACGGTGGCGGTGCTGGTGATGATCGCGGCCGGCGCCTGGGCGCTGGTGCGCCAGGTGGCGCTCGATCCCACGATCAAACTGGTGGCCGAGGGCGTCATCGCCGCCGTGCTCGTCGCGGTCGCCGCCGGTGGCTGGGTGGCGCTGCGCCGGCCGGCCATCCTGTCGCGCCTGGCGCAACTGACGGCCCGCATCGTCGGCCGCGAGGCGCGCTCCCAGGATGCCCTGCGCGACATCGAGGCGCGCTTCTACGGCGTGTTCTCGTGGCCGTCTTCGGTGCTGTGGGCGGCCGCCGGGTGGCAGGTGGCATTCCACCTGGGCGCCATTCTCGAGGTATGGATCATTCTGCGGGCGCTCTCGGGCGGCACCGCGTCGCTGGCCGACGCCTTCGTGCTCGAGTCGGCCGGCCGCCTCGTCACGGTGCTGTTCAAGGTGATCCCGTTCCGGATAGGTGTGGACGAGGTGGGCGCCGCTGTCGTCGCGACCGCCCTCGGCATTCCGGCCAGTCACGGCGTAGCGCTGGCGCTCGTGCGCAAGCTGCGCATCCTGGTATGGAACGCATGCGGCCTGGTCGTGCTGGCCCGCGCCCGGCGCTGAGACGTACAATTCCCGATCGCCGCGGCCGCCTTCGTTGGCCGCGCCACAGGAGTGCCAGCATGACCGCCCGCCGTACCATCCCCGCGCTTGTTCGTCTCGCTCTCGTGGGCCTGGTCGCCTCCGGACCGCTCGCGTTCACGCACGTGGCCGCGCAGAGCGCTGCGGTCGATCCCGTGCTCTACAGCGGCATGCAGTGGCGCAGCGTCGGCCCGGCGCGCGGTGGCCGTTCCATCGCTGTCGGCGGCAGCGATGCGCGCCCGAACGAATACTGGTTCGGGGCGGTCGGCGGCGGCGCCTGGAAGACCACCGACGGCGGCACGACGTGGGCGCCGATGACCGACGGCAAGATCACGATGTCGTCGGTGGGCGCCCTCAGCGTCTGTCAGAGCAATCCCGACGTGGTCTACATCGGCGGCGGGGAAGTGGCGTTTCGCGGCAACATCATCCAGGGCGACGGCGTCTACCGCACGACCGACGGCGGCAGGACCTGGACGCACCTCGGCCTCAAGGATTCGCAGGCCGTCGCGCGGCTGCGCGTGCATCCCACCAACTGCGACACCGTCTACGCGGCGGTGCTCGGCCAGACCTACAACGATCATCCGGAACGCGGCGTCTTCAAGTCCATCGACGGCGGGACGACGTGGAAGAAGACGCTCTACCGCAGCGAGACGAGCGGGGCCGTCGACCTGACGATGGATCCGAAGAACCCCAACGTCCTGTTCGCGTCGGTGTGGGAAGCCTTCCGCACGCCGTGGTCGATGTCGAGCGGCGGCCCGGGCAGCGGCCTCTTCAAGTCCACGGATGCGGGTGACACCTGGACCGAGATCACCGGCCGCCCGGGTCTGCCGAAAGGCCTGTGGGGCAAGGTGGGCGTCACGGTCTCACCCGTCGACGGCAACCGCGTGTGGGCACTCATCGAGAACGAGGCCGACGGCGGCCTCTTCATGAGCGACGACGCCGGCGCCACCTGGACGAAGGTGACCGACAACCGCAACATCCGCCAGCGCGCCTTCTACTACTCGCGGATCGTGGCTGACACGAAAGAGAAAGACACGATCTACATCCTGAACGTGCAGTTCTACCGCTCGACCGATGCCGGCAAGACGCTCACGAGCATCCGCGTGCCGCACGGCGACAACCACGATCTGTGGATCTCGATGGCCGATCATGCGCGGATGGCGCAGGCCAACGACGGCAGCGCCAATGTCAGCGTGAACCGCGGCCAGAGCTGGACCGGGCAGGACATCCCGACCGGGCAGTTCTACAACGTGTTCACGACGAAACACGTGCCGTACCACATCTGCGGCGCGCAGCAGGACAACTCGACCGCCTGCGTCGGCAGCCAGGCCCAGGCCGGCGCCGGCGAGGGCAGCCTGCCGCCGATCTTCTACGCGGTGGGCGGCGGCGAGAGCGGCTACATCGCGCCGGATCCCACCGACCAGAACGTGTTCTTCGCCGGCAGCTACGGCGGGTTCCTGTCGCGCCTCGATCGCGAGACCGGGCAACAGCGCGCGGTCAACATCTACCCGAACAACCCGATGGGGTATTCGTCCATCGACATCAAGGAACGCTTCCAGTGGACGTTCCCGATCGTCTTCGCGCCCACTGACCCGAAGGTCCTCTACGCGTCGTCGCAGCACCTGTGGCGCACCACCAACAGCGGGCAGAGCTGGGAGAAGATCAGCCCCAACCTGACGCGCTCGGATCCGAAGACGATGCAGGCCTCCGGTGGCCCGATCGCGAAGGACCAGACCGGCGTCGAGACCTACGCCGTCGTCTTCACCATCGCGCCCTCGCCGCAGGACGGCAACACCATCTGGACCGGGTCGGATGACGGCTGGGCGCACGTGACCCGCGACGGCGCCAGGACCTGGGACAAGGTGACGCCACCCGAGCTGCCGGAGTTTGCCCGCATCAGCCTCATCGAGGCGTCGCCGCACCAGAACGGGGTCGCGTACCTGGCCGCCAACCGCTATCAGCTCGGTGATCGCAAGCCCTACCTCTTCAAGACGGGGGACTTCGGGAAGAGTTGGACGACGATCACGACCGGCATTCCCGCGGACGATGTCCTGCGCACCGTGCGTGAAGATCCGAAACGGCGCGGCCTGCTCTACGCCGGCACCGAACACGGCATCTACGTGTCGTTCAACGATGGCGCGAGCTGGCAGTCGCTGCGCCTGAACCTGCCCGACACGCCGGTGCACGGGATCGTCGTGGAAGAGCGCGACCTGGTCATCGGCACCCACGGCCGCGGCTTCTACGTGCTCGACAACATCGGCGTGCTGCGCCAGGCCACACCGGACATCACAACGGCGAACCTGCACGTATTCAACACCTTCAACCCGCTGCGTGGCCGCGATCGTAACGTCACGGTCGATTACTACCTGGGCCGGGCGGCCGACGAAGTGAAGATCGAGTTCCTCGACGCCGGCGGCACGGTACTGCGGACCTTCACCGGCACGACAGCGGCGGCCGCCGCGCCGGAGGCCGACGGCGACAACTTCTTCGGTGCCCGCCCGCCGCGGGTCGGCGTGGCCAAGGGCATGAACCGTTTCACCTGGGACATGCGCTATGAGGGCTCGGTCGTCTTTCCCGGCATGATCATGTGGGCCGGCCAGCCGCAGCGCGGACCCGCGGCGCCTCCGGGCAACTAC
>JANNIB010000229.1:0-4718 GCA_031404695.1 Acidobacteriota bacterium | reverse complement strand
CTCGCCGCGGTAGTGCGGGTAGTTGACGTTGAAGCGCTCAGCGATGAACTGCGCGTGCTCCTGGTTCTTGGCGAACACGATGGTCTTGCCGAGAACGTCGCCGCCCTTGACCTTCAGCCCACGCTCCATGAGGTGCGCCAGCACCTTGTCTACCGTGTCTTCGTTGAAGAGCCACTTGTTGACGGCGGCCGGATCGACCTGCGGGGGTGGCCCGTTGTCGTCGTCCCAGTCGAGGGCTTCCACCGATCCATGTCTTCTTCGGAGAGGTCGGCGTACTTGATGCCTTCGCGCTGGAACTTGAGCGGCACTGAAATCGCCTTCGGCGGCACGAGGAAGCCGTCGCGGACGGCCTCGTCGAGGCCGTAGGCATCGGTAGGCACGCCGTTCTCGATGTCGAAGAGCTTGTAGGTGTTGCGGTCGATCTCGTCGCGCGGCGTCGCGGTCAGGCCAACCAGCAGCGCATCGAAGTAGTCGAAGATGGCGCGGTACTTCTGGAACACCGAGCGGTGCGCTTCGTCGATGACGATGAGGTCGAAGTGCCCGACGCCGAAAAGTCGCTCGTCGCCCTCGCGGGCCTGCTCGATGAGCCCCATCATCGTGGGATAGGTCGAGACGAAGACGCGACCGGGCGCATCCTTCTCGGTAACAAGATTCACTGGTGGCAGGTCGGGCAGGTGCGCCTTGAACGCGTTGACCGCCTGATTTACGAGCGCCACGCGATCTGCCAGGAACGGCACGCGCATCGCCCAGTGGCATCTGGTGGAGCAGATCACACAGCGCGATCACGGTGCGGGTCTTGCCGGCTCCGGTGGCCATGACCACCAGCGCCTTGCGCTCGTGCTGCTGCTCGAAGGCCTCGGCGATGCGCCGGATGGCCCGCGTCTGGTAGTGCCGCTCGACAATTGTCTCGCTGATCGGCGCCGTGGCCAGTGACTGCCGTGACTGGCGCCGTTGGATGATGCGATCCAGCTCCGCCGGCTTGTAGAAGCCTTGCACGGATCGCGGCGGGTAACGCTGGTCGTCCCAGATCCAGTGGTCGTAGCCGTTCGAATAGAAGATGACCGGGCGCTGCCCGAACTGGCGTTCGAGGCAATCCGCGTAGAGCCTGGCCTGCTGCTCACCCTCCCGCGGGTCGCGCTTGGTGCGCTTGGCCTCGACCAGCCCGAGCGGTTTCTCGTCACGGTCTCGAAGCTCGGCGGCCAGGCGCTGCAGCTCTTCCTGCGTCTGCTTCGGCACCGGGCGGGTCTTCGGCAGTCGGCTGGCGTCGAAGGTGAGGTCGGGGGCAGGCCTGGACTGGCGCGCGTAGGTGTGCGCGAGCCAGTAGCCAACGTGGAACAGCTCACTCACCGCTACCACAGCGTCCTGCGCCTGGATCGGCTTCGGGCTGTGCACCGCCTGGTTGCCAAGCTGCATGATGAGCCGCGCCTTGGCGAACACCGCCGGGCCGGCCGCGGCCTTGAACGACGGCTCGTGGAGGAGCGCGCTCAGGTTGTCCTGATACGGCAGGCGCAGCGACGCGTCGTGCTTGTAAGTCCACGACACCGCCAGCTCGAGCGTTCGGCGGGCGTAGAAGCAGGCCGCACGCGGATCGGGATGCACCGCCGACGCCGCCCGGGAGGCGGCGTCGAAGACGTCCGGCCATTCTGCCTGCAGGAAATCGAACGGATTCATGAACGATGGCCCGCGGGGGAGGGGCGGGCGGCACAAGCATTCTGCTTGTAGCTGTGGAAGCTGCCGGAGCTGTGGACGCCTTGCCCGCGAATGCTCAGACGGGCAACGCGCCCACGAGCTCCTTGGAAACCACAGAACGGTTTCCACAGCTCCCACAGCCTTCTTCCTCTTCGGGTTGATTTCTCAGACGGCCCCCACGGCTGTGGAGCACGTCGATGGCCCACACGATGTCGAACCGCGTGCCGTCCCACACCGGCGGCGCCTCGACTTGTGCAGTGCCGGCGTCGAGGTCGATGTCGAACCCGCACGGCGTGTCGGGTACCTGGGGAATGAGGGCCCCGTCCTGGCGATGGAAGGTCACCGGCCCGTCGGCGTGACGCACCACCTGGAAGCCGCCTTCATGCACGGCGCGATGGTGACGCCGGCAGAGGAGCAGCAGGTTGTCGATGCGGGTCGCGCCGCCATCAGCCCAGTGGTCGATGTGGTGGGCATCACACCGGCGAGACGTGCAGCCAGGGAATCGGCATCCGGTGTCGCGGGCGGCAAGCGCTCGACGAATCGACGGCGGGATCGTGCGGGTCTTGCGTTTCGCATCGAGCACCGCGCCGCTCGCATCGTGGTCGATGCGCACGACGGACGCATCACACGCCAGGCGCCGCGACGTTTCCGCGGAAACGTGGAGGGCGCCGTGGTCCACTTCGATAGCCGCATCCCGGCCGGTGGCGTTCGGCGTTTCCGCGGAAACGTGCACCACGACCTGGTAGCGGTGGCCGGCCGTTCCGGCGTCCAGGCTGGCAGACAATGCGGCCTCCGCGATGAGGCCCAGGGCATCGGCACGCCGTTGGGCGTGGTTGACCTCGTCGGTCATGCGTCCGCCGGTGTCGACCGAGGAACCGTCGCGAAACAAACGGTCGGCCGCGGCTTCAAGGGCACGCTGCACCACGGCCCCCACTTCCGGCGTCAGACGGCCGCGGATCACGACCATGCCGTCGTCATCCACCCAGGTCGAGAGGCTCCGCGCCAGGTGCCGCGCCTCCGCCGTCTGGCGATCGGACGCGGCGTCTACCCGACGCCATGCCCGGGCGAACCGCTCGACGTGCGCCGCCGTGCCTGCCAGGGCGAGGTCCACGAGCGCCTGCTCGTTGTCGGGCGTGGCCACGCGGGTGAGCGCGCGCACCTTGGCATACGAGAGCCGGCCGCGCTTCATCTCGGCGCTCACGAGCGGCAGCGTTGGCAGCGCCCGTGCCACCCGCACCTTCTCGCGCGCGGCGCCGAGGTCGATGCCTGTGCGCCAGTGTAGCCAGTGCGCGCACGAGAGGAAGCCGGTGTTCCAGCCGTTCCTGTCGTCGAACTCCCCGAGCAGCACGAGCAGTTCGTAGGTGGCGGCATGGATGCGCGCGGCCAGCGCAGCGATGGATTCGCCGAGGGCGTGGGTGTCGTCAGTCTCGGCTGGCGCGACGAGCAGCGGCGGCGGGATCGCGCGTGTTTCGGTGTGGGATGCGAGGTTCATGGCGCATCCTACCAGCGCAGTTTTTGCCTTCGGAGAATGGCGCAGGAGGGGCGAACGCGCGGCCGATCACTGCCGGCGACGGCTTGCGTTGCGATCGCGCGAGAGCGGGCTCGGTGACGCCTTTGACGTGCAGGCCTCGCGCCGACCGGAACATTTTGCGGGTCCGGTCTCAAAAGGCGTCAAGAGAATTCGGGCGGCACACGCGCAATTCTCCACAAACGCAACCCGTGACCCATCAGTAGTTTACGGCGATGCCCTTGGGGAGGCTCTTTGCGATATTTGAATAGTTGTCCCGAATAATTGCAATTGACGGGTGGTCACAGCTCCCCGCGGAAGGCGCGGTGCTGAAGCGAGGCGAAGAGGGCGTCCATCTCGGCGAGGGAGGCGCGGTGAGCAGCCTTGAGTCTGTCGATGGCGGCAATAGCAGCGACGAACCAATGCTGGAGAACCAGTGGAGGCAACATAACCGGGAGCTTTGCCAGCTTCTCGCCGGTCAAATGGGCGATCGTCGCGCTAGTTACGCCCGCAAGGTTGCCTCGGCGAGTCATGAGCCAGAGCAGCCAGCACAAGTACTCTGGCGTAGTGAGAGCAGGGTTTGGTCGAACTCGGTGCAACGCCTTCTGGAAGTAGCATTCCGTCAACTCCCCCTGCCAGATGGCCGCACGACCAGGCTCACCACCTTCGCAGATCAGTAGATCGCCAACCTGCAGTCGCAGCACATTCCGGTCGGATTCGTCGAAGTCCATCTCGAAGACGCTGTCCAACTCGAAGCGAAACCACTGAACGTTCGCGTTGCGCAGATAGGGTCGCCGGGGTGCGCCGGTCTGGCGCTTGTGGTCAAGCATCTTCCCAAGTCGCGCGTCACTCACCGCGCCGAACGGTTCCACGGGCCAACCCTTCAGGTTGCTCGCAGGGTCTCCGAACGGTTCGACGAATAGGGCCGCTGCCATTTCGTCGAGGAGGGCCACTGCTTCGCGCCGCTTGGCGCGCATCTCGTCCGCGCGGTCGAGGATGTCGGCGATGCGGTGCTGCTCGGCGAGGGGCGGTAGAGCGAACGAGTATCGCGCTAGATCTTGGCCAGTCAGGTGCTTGATGGTCGCACCGGTGTAGTAATCAGCAAGGCGTCCGCTCTGATGGTCGGCGAGGAGTCGGTGTACCAAGAAGCGGTTGTCAAGTCGCGGACCCACGCGAACGCGATGGATAGCCTTTTGGAACTTGACGTCTTTCCGCTGGCCTCGCCAAATCGCAGCCCTGGCCGCATCGCCGCCCTCGCACACAAGCACGTCGCCGGGCTCCAAGCCATATCGCTCGTATTCGCGATCCTCGAACGGCATCAACCGAAGATTCGACACGTCGACATCGAACCACCGCACGTCTGGGTTTCGCACATACGGCAGCAATCGCCCCTTGTTCTTGCCTGCATCGAGCATCTGACCGAGGAACTGCACTCCTCATCCGAGCAGAGCCTCCAGCGCGCTCCTCTGCTCCGCAATCTCCGACTCAATCCTGGCCCACTCCGCCAGAATCTCCTTCGGCG
>JANNIB010000228.1:0-10641 GCA_031404695.1 Acidobacteriota bacterium | reverse complement strand
GATGCTGGCCCGTCGTGGGGAGGCCGGCGAGGCACCGGGTGCCGCCAACGACGCCACCCGCTCGCGCGAGGTCTTCCAGTCGCACCTGGCGCAGGTGGAGCGCTTCATGGCCGCCCGCCCCTGCTTCGAGACCCTGTATGTGCCGTATGGCGCGGCGGTGGCGTCGCCCGAGGCCACCGCCCTTGCCGTGGCACGCTTTCTCGGCCGCTCGATGGACACCGCCGCGATGGCCCGGGCCGTGGAGGCCTCGCTGTACCGCAACCGCGCCCATTTGTAACGGTTGTAACGGGGTCTGTCACGGTCACGGTTTGTAACGGGGTCTGTCACGGTCACCATATCGTGACATTCAGTGACCGTGACAGACCCCGTTGCAAATGGGGGTGCGGCTACAATCCCCCGCATGTCGAGTCGGGTGCTGACGCTCGTGGGCGTGGCGGCGATTGCCGTGGCGGTGTGGCTGGCAGGTGTGGGCAGGAACACGAACGGTCCCGCGATACGGGCCGAACCCCTGGGCGTCACGGCGTGGGTCGCGACGGCGCATCAGCAGGGCATCGTCGGCTATCGCGATCCGGCGGTGGCCGTCTCGCCGTCGGGCCGGCTGGTTGCGTTCTCGGAAGGACGAGCCCTGCGCGTGGCGCCAACAGGCGGTGGCGTGGACGTCGCGGCGGTGCGCGGGGAGGGCCAGCTGCGGCATCTGGCCTGGATCGACGACCGGCGGATCCTCTTCGAAGACGGCGGAGCGACCGCCCGCTGGCAGATGCACGAACTGGGCGTCGGTACGCGACCACTGTGGCCGGTGGCCACCCTCGAAGGTGGCGGCGCCACCAGCGGGATGACCCTGCCGGCCAACGCGCTGCGTCAACTGAGCGTGAGTCCCGACGGCGTCTGGATTGCCGGCATCGTGGCCGGACGCGAAGGCCCGGAACTGTGGCGCGTGCGCCTCGACGGCCAGGAGCTGTGGCGCTCGCCCATCACCACCGGCCGTCCGTCGTGGCCGGCGTGGGCGTCGGCTACCGAGATCGCCTGTGTGCTTGCCACCGCCGGGGGCGACGGCGTCTCGGTGCCGTGCGGCACGCCGCCGCTGGTCACGCGCCCGGCCCTGCGCATCGCCGGCCCGATCGCCTTTTCACCCGATGGCCAGACGGCGTACGCGGGCGCCGCCAACCCCCGTGGCTTTCTCGACCTGTGGAAGATCGCGCGCGCGACCGGGGACGCCTCGCCACTGACCGCCACGACACGCGACGCATACGGGCCGTCGGTGGCGCGCGACGGCATGCTCGTCTACAAGACGCAGGAGTACCGCACGCACCTCGGAGAACTCGTGGACGGCGCCGTGCGGCCCCTCACCACCTTCCAGGCGGAGACGCCGTGGTGGCATCCCACGCGGCCGCTGGTCTCGATGACCTACGGCACGTGGCGCCGCCAGATCGACGACGCGAAGTACCCCGACATCGCGCAGGAGGTCGGCGTGCTGGATGTCTCGGGCGCGCTGCCCGCCGATGCGCCGAGCGAGGTCATCGCGGCCTCCGATTCGGAAGATCAGAGCATGGCGTGGTCGCCCAACGGCCGCTGGATCGCGTTCCACTCGCATCGCGAGATGTCCGACGACATCTGGCTTCGGCCGGTCGAAGGCGGCGTGCCCGACCGCCGCATCACCATGCTCGGCCGCGGTGCCGAGGTGGGGTGGCCGCGCTGGGCGCCCGATGGCCGGACGCTGCTGCTCGATGGCACCAAAGAGGGCCGCTCGGTGATGTTCACGATCGGTCTCGACCAGGAGACCGGAGAGGTGACGTCCGACCTGCGTGAGATCGGCGCCGAGGGCTTCGAGATCACCCACGGCGAGTGGCTGCGCGACGGCCAGCGCCTCATCGCGATTGCGAAGGAGGCGCCGGGTCGGCATGCAGTGCTGCTCGTGCCGGCCGGCGGGGGCGCGGCGCAGGTGCTGCACCGCTTCGCCACCGAACACGACTTTCCGGGGCTGAGCGTGGCCCCGGATGGCTCGGCCTTCACGTTCGTGGCACCGGCGCAAGACGGGTTCTATCAGCTCTTCCGGCGCGCCCTCTCCGGCGGCCCGGTCGAGCAGCTCACCTTCGATCCGGTGCACAAGTCACAGCCGGCGTGGTCACCCGACCACCGCCGGCTGGCCTTCACCGCGTGGCGCTACGACGCCCAGATCTGGCGCATGGCGCCATAAGCGCTGCTACTTCGACGCCACGAACATGATCTCGAGCATGCCGTCGGCGACCAGACCCGTCTTCACCGTGGCACGGGCGGGCAGTTCCTTGACCACCGAGCGGTAGCCGGCGTTCATCGCCTCGAAGTTCTTGACGTCGGTGATGTAGACGACCCCGTCGACCAGATCGCCCCAGCCGAAGCCGGCCACCTGCAGCGTGCGGCCGACGCGGGCGAGGATCTCGGCCGTCTGCGCCTGCGTGTCGCCCTTGTTGGCGGCGGTGTTGCCGAGCAGGCCCGACAGATACAGGCGGTTCCCGACCTTGACGGCGCTGCTCAGGATCGGGCTCGGCTTGCCGGGCGAGCCGTCGGCGGCGGGCGTCGTGAAGACCTGCTTCGGCAGGCTCGAGGCGGTGAGCGTGATTTCAACCACGTTGGCGCTGCCCATGAGCGGCGCGACCACGGTGGCGCGGGCCGGCGGGTTCTTGGTGAAGAACGTCCGGTAGGTCTCGTTCATCTCCTGGAACTTCGTGCCGTCGGTGATGAAGACCTTGGAGCTCACGACGTTGTCGAAGCTCATGCCGGCTTCCTTCAGGATCGCGGCGGCGTTGTCGAGCACGGCCTTGGTCTGCACGCCCATCGGGCCTTCGACCACCGAGTTGTCCTTGCCGTTGCGCGACACGAGACCGGCCAGGAACAGGGTGCTGCCGCTCTTGATGCCGTAGCTGTAGGGGTTGGGCGACTTCATCCACGACGCCGGGTGGATGACCTTACGCTCACCGCCGTTGGGAATGGCGACGGCTGAAATCTCGAGCAGCGCGCCGGGCACGACGAAGTCGGACACGATGGTGGTGCGGGCCGGCGGGTCGGCCTTGAAGAACGTGCGGTAGACCTCGTTCATCGCGGCGAAGTCCGCCGCGTTCTTGATGTAGACCTGCACCGAGGCCGCCATCGCCAGGCTCGACCCGGCCTTCTTCAGCGTCTCGTCGATGCTCTGCAGCACCTTGGTCGTCTGATTGCGGATGTCGCCTTCGGCCACGATGGTGCCCGAGACATAGACGAGTCCATCGGCTTTGGTGGCCGAGCTGAACGGGAACTGCGCCGGCCCTGCGAAGCGCTGCACCTGCGCCGTCATGCTGCCTCCGAGTCCGATGCTGCCGATGAGTGCTGCTGCTGCCAGTCGTCGCACGTGCGCCTCCTTGAAGTACCGAGCCGAAGGATAGCCGAAGCCGCGGCGAATCCGCTACACTGTCGACGCACATGCCGTCGACGAAGACCCTGCCGAAAACCACCCGCAAACGCTCGAAACTCCATGGTTGGGGCGTGTTTACGGGTGAGCCGATCAACAAGAACCGGTTCATCATCGAATATGCGGGCGAGCTCATCACCAACAAGGTGAGTGACAAGCGCGAAGACGCCTACCTCAACGAGGGCTGCATCTGGGTCTTCCGCGTCAACCGCAACTGGTCGCGCGACGGCGCCGTCGACGGCAACAACGCGCGGTTCATCAACCACTCGTGCACGCCGAACTGCTACAGCTGGGTCGACACCAAGGAAAAGCGCGTCTGGATTCGCGCGGCCAAGGCCATCCAGCCCGGCGACGAGCTCACCTACGACTACAACACGGAAGGCGACAAGACCATCCCATGTCGCTGCCGCCCCGGCTGCAAGACCAAGCTCTGAGGCGCCCACGGCGGCGCATGACGGCGATCGCGGGCATCCTGCTCGTCGCCGCTGCCGCTTCGTGGGCGTCTGTGCAGGCCGGGCAGCGGCCGGCCACTGCGGTCGGGCCGACGATCCGCATCGGCGTCACCACGCCGGGCGGCGGCGCCGTGCGCGTCGAGACGCTGCCGATCGAGGACTACGTGGCCCGCGTCATCTCCGGCGAAGGCCAGCCGCGGGCCGCGGCCGCCGCGCAGCAGGCGCTGGCGATCGTCATCCGCACGTTTGCGGCTGCCAACCGCCACCGCCACCGGGCCGAGGGCTACGACCTCTGCGACACGACGCACTGCCAGGTGATGCGTTCCGTGCTGCCGTCGGCGCGCGAGGCCGCCGCCGCCACCGCCGGGCAGATCCTGCTCGACAAGGGCGCCCCGGCGTTTGTCTTCTATTCCGCGCACAACGGCGGCACGCCGGCACTCGCCTCCGAGGTGTGGCCCGGGGCCACCGACTACGCGCCGGCCGAGGCGCAGGACGCCTGCCATGACGAGCCGGGCTGGTCGAACGTGATCGCGGCCCGGGACATGGAGCGGGCGCTGCGCGCGGCCGGACTGTCGGGCCGCCTGCGTGGCGTCTCGATCGTGGACCGCACGCCGTCGGGCCGCGCCGGCCGCCTGCGGGTGGACGGCTTCACGCCGAACACGATCACGGCGCACGAGTTCCGCATGGCCGTCGGTCGGACGCTCGGCTGGCAGCTCGTGCGGAGCACTGCCTTCAACGTCACCAGAGACGGCGCGGAGTACCGCTTCGACGGGGTGGGCTACGGACACGGTGTGGGCCTGTGTGTGGTGGGCGCCGGACGGCGGGCGGCACGCGGCGAGACGGCCGCGACGATCCTGCGCGCGTATTTCCGCGACCTGGTCATCAGTCCGGCGGCGACAACGACGCTGACGCGCGTCGCACCCGGCGGGCCCGCCATCGGCGTGCCGCCCACGCCGGCGGCCTCACCGGCCGCGCCGGTGGTCGCGCCACCGGTCGCGCCCGCGGTCGTGCTGGCGACCGATATCCGGCTCACGCTGCCGGCCTTCGAGGAGCCCGACCGGGCCCTGGTGATGGGACTCGTGCGTCAGACCCGCGACGATGTCGCCGCCCGCGCGCTCGTGCTGGCGCCCGCCGTGCTCTCGGTGAACGTGCATCCGACGATGGAGGCGTTCGGCCATGCGAGCGGGCAGCCGTGGTGGGTCACGGCCGCCACCGTGGGCACGGCCATCGACCTCGCGCCGATTTCGCATCTGCGTCAGCGCGGCGTACTCGAATCGACGCTGCGCTACGAAGTCGCCTGGGCGGTGGTGGCCCCGGCGCTCGCGAAGGCCCCTGCGTGGGTGAAGGTCGGCGCCGCGTTGATGTACGCGACGCCGGTACCGACGACGCCCGTCAGCGGGACGCGGCTGCGATGCCCGAGTGACGCCGAGCTGCTGCGGCCGGTGTCAGGCGGCGCGCAGCGCGAAGCGTTCCTGCGGGCCGAGCGCTGCGTGCGTCGAGAGATTGCGCGCGGCCGACGGCTCACCGAGATCCGCTGAGCGGAGCAGGGCCTCAGCCGGCGTCGAACGACGGCGGGGCAGGCGCGGTGGCCGCCGCGAGATCGAAGGTGAGGTCCACGCCGTGGTGCTCGGCGCCGACGTGCAGGTCGGTGAGTGTGCCGTGTGAGGCGCCGATGGTCACGGCCGCGGCGACCAGGCGCACGCCGAGTCCGGGACGCCACAAGTCGAACTTGCGCCGCGCCGCTTCGGCGTCGGGACGCGCGCCGACCGGTCTGAATCGCCACACGAGCGCGCTGCTCTCGATCGCGGTCGTCACGACGACCGCCGCGCCATGCTCGCGTCCGACCGCTGCCGCCACGGTGACCAGGGCTTCGGCGAGGGCGCCGTCGCGGCCGCGCCGCGGCACGGCTACCGTTGCGGTCGTGTCGAGGGTGAGGGCGACGCCGCGCCCGTCCGCGAGGGTGCGGACCTCCTGCACCAGCAGCGGCAGCGCCACCCAGGTCAGCGGCTCGGTCTCCGCGCGCCACGACACCGTGAGCCGGCGCAGGTCGTCGAGGCCATCGACCAGGGCCTGCTGCGCCTTGCGCGCCCCGGCGAGCGCCTTCTGCTGATCGGGCGTGAGCGAGGCGCGCCCCTGTTCGAGCAGCGCGAGATACCCGCCCACCACGCCTGTTGGCGCGCGCAGCTCGTGACCGAGCAACGCGAGAAGCGGCACGGCAACACGCATCGGCATCAGCCAGACGGTACTATGGTCGCAGCGTCCATGTCTTCCGCCGAACCGCTCGTCAGTATCGTGGTGCCCGTGCGTGGCGATTCGACGCCACTCTCGGCCCTGCTGGCGCAACTGTCGAGCCGGCCGGACGTCCAGATCATCGTCTCGAGCATGGGCCCTACCGATTCCACGCACGACACCATCCGTGAAGGGCGTTCGGACATCACGTGGATCGACGGGCAGCCCGGCCGCGGCGTGCAACTCAATGCCGGGGCCGCCGTGGCGACGGGGCGGTGGCTCTGGTTCGTGCATGCCGACAGCCACCTGCCCGCCACCTGGTTTCCGCTGTTCGAAGCACTCGACCGGCAGAAGGACGTGGTGGGCGGCGCGTTCGCGTTCCAGCTCGATTCGCGCGTCTGGCAGGCCCGCTGGCTCGAACTTGGCGTGGCGGCGAGGGTTCGGCTCTTCGGCCTGCCATACGGCGACCAGGGAATTTTCGTGCGGCGTGCCGTGTTTGAGTTCATGCGGGGCTTTGCCGCGATCCCGCTGATGGAAGACGTGGAGTTCGTGAGCCGGCTGAAACGGCAGGGCCGGGTGGTTCATCTCAGCGAGGGCATGGTGACATCGGCCCGTCGTTGGGAGCAGCGGGGCTGGTGGCGGCAGAGCCTGTCGAACCTGGCCACGCTGGGCCTGTATTTCGCCGGCGTCTCGCCCGAGCGGCTGGCCCGAAGGTATGATCGTCGTCCGAACGCGTTCTGAGGTTTCCCGATGCTGATCAAGCCGACGCCCGACATGCGCGAGTCCGAGGTCACCCCCCGCGAGCTCTATCTGCGGCGTCGCGAGTTCATCGGCGCCGCCGGGGCCACCGCCGCCGCGCTGGCGACCGGCCTGGTCGTGCCGGGCGAGGCCGCCGCACAGAATCCTGCGGCTCAGAAGCTCGCCAATCTCAAGAAGAGTTCGTTCAGCACCACCGAGGCGATGAACTCGTACCGGGACGTGACGACCTACAACAACTTCTACGAGTTCGGTCTCGACAAGGGCGACCCGGCCCGCTACGCCAGCTCGCTCAAGCCGCGACCCTGGACGATCAAGGTCGAAGGCGAGTGCGCCAAGCCCGGCACCTACAACATCGAAGACATCCTCAAGTGGTTTCCGCTCGAGGAACGCATCTACCGCATGCGCTGCGTTGAAGCGTGGTCGATGGTGATTCCGTGGAACGGCTTCCCGCTGGCGGATTTCGTCAAGCGGATGGAGCCCACCTCGAAGGCGAAGTACATCGAGATGCGCACGCTCATCGACCTCAGGCAGATGCCGGGGCAGACCGAGCCGGCGCTGGTGTGGCCGTACCGCGAAGGCCTGCGGATGGACGAGGCGCTGCATCCGCTGGCGATGTTCGCCGTGGGCCTCTACGGCGACGTGCTGCCGAACCAGAACGGCGCGCCGATCCGCCTGGTGGTGCCATGGAAGTACGGCTTCAAGGGCATCAAGTCGATTGTCTCGGTGAAGTTCGTCGAGAAGGAACCGCTCAACACCTGGCAGCAGACGCGCGCCGATGAGTACGGCTTCTACGCCAATGTGAACCCTGACGTCGATCACCCGCGCTGGACCCAGAAGACCGAGCGCCGCATCGGCGAGTTCTTCCGCCGCAAGACGCTGCCGTTCAACGGCTACGGCGATCAGGTGGCCTCGCTCTACGCGGGCATGGACCTGCGCAAGCAGTACTGACAGCGCCGGCGCGCGCCATTCGGTGGGTCGAGAATGACGCAGACACAGATCGTTCGGCGGATCGTCAAGCCGATCGTGTTCGCGGCGGCCCTGCAGCCGGTCGCGTGGCTGGTCTACAACGCCTTCTGGGGCGACCTGGGCGTGAACCCGGTCGAGACCATCACCAACCACACCGGCATCTGGACGCTGCGTTTCATCGTGGTGTCGCTGGCCATTACGCCGGCGCGCTGGCTCACCGGCTTCAACCCCCTCACGACGTTCCGCCGGCCGCTGGGCCTGTTTGCGTTCTTCTACGGCACGCTGCACTTCATGACCTACTTCGTGCTCGACCACTCGCTCGCCTTCGACGGCGTGTGGGAGGACGTGGTGAAGCGGCCTTACATCACCGCAGGCTTCACGGCCTTCGTGCTGATGATTCCGCTCGCGCTCACCTCGACCACGGGGTGGATTCGGCGCCTCGGCGGCCGCAACTGGAACCTGCTGCATCGTCTCGTTTACATCTCGGCGATCGGCGGCGCGCTGCACTACTTCTGGAAGGTCAAGCTCGACACGACCAACCCGGTCTACTACTTCGCGATCGTCGGCGTGCTGCTCGGCGCGCGCGTCTGGAAGGCGGCGACCAAGAAGCGCGCGGTGGCGCCGGCAGGCGCACGCGTGGCGCCGCAGGCGTGAGCCCGGCGTCCGGCCCGGGCGAGGCGCGCGTGCGGGCGAGCGGGCCAGCCGTCGTCATGCTGACGCGCAGTCCGTTCGCGGCGGGGAAGACCCGGCTCACCACAGGACTCGACGCTACGCACGCCACCGCGCTGCGGGCGGCGCTGCTGCTCGACACCATCGAGTCTGCGCTGGCCGCGGGCTGGCCGGTGCATCTGCACCTCGACCCACCCGAGCACCTCGAGCAGGCGCAGGCGCTGCTTCTTGCCGACGATGCGCTTGCGCCGCAAGCGGCGCGAGTGTGCTGGCATGCGCAAGCCGAGGGCGACCTCGGTGCGCGGATGATTGCGGCAGCGCGGACGACGCTGGATGCCGGACACGACCTCGCGGTGCTCGTGGGATCCGATATCCCCGACCTGCCGCGCGCGGCGCTCATGGCAGCGCGTGACGCGCTGGCGGCGACATCCCGCGCAAGCCGCGTGGCGTTAGGGCCCGCCGCCGATGGCGGCTTCTACCTGGTAGCGACGACCGACGCGGACGTTCTCGCGGACGCGTTTACGGGCGTGACGTGGAGCCAGCCCTCGGTGTTGGCCGAGGTGACCTTGCGGCTTGGCGCGATTGGCTGCGACGTCGAGGGCGTGCTGGCCTGGCACGACCTCGACGACCCGGCTGACCTGACGGCGCTCTTGTCGCGGCCGAGCGCGGGCGCCGGACGCACCCGTGAAGTGGCCCGCCAGCTCCGGTCGTAGAATGAAGGCGATGACGACTGATGTCTCCCCCCGCCGCCGGCGCTCGCCGGCAGCGGACGCGGCGCTGGTGGCGACGTTGACTGCGGCCCTGGGCGCGGCGTCGTGCGCGTCGCCGTCGAATGCCGGCAGCAGCGCCGCCTCGGCCGCTCAACCGGCCGCCATCGAGCTCAGGACCATCCAGCACGAGGTGCCGAAGCGCGATTTCGTGGGTCCGCAGCCGACGGAATTCCGGTGGAGCCCGATTCAGGGCGCCGACCGCTATGCCATTGGCCTGTGGAACGAAACGGACCGGCTGGTGTGGCGCAGCGACGACCTCAAAGAACCGGCCGTGGCGCGGCCGAAGGAGCTCTCTCTCGACTACGGCACCTACTTCTGGTCGGTCTCGGCGCTCCAGAATGGGCGGGAAATCGCCAAGTCGGGGATGGCGGCGTTTGTCATCGAAGAGTAGGCATTGGCACAGCGAAAAGCTGTGCTATACTCGCCTTCTTCTGTCGCGGGGTGGAGCAGTCCGGTAGCTCGTTGGGCTCATAACCCAAAGGTCGCGGGTTCAAATCCCGCCCCCGCAACCAACTTTCAGCACGCGGCCGTCGGGCAACCGGCGGCCGTTTTGCGTTCTAGGGCGGCCTGCACCGCGTTCTGATGTCGCCACCATAGCTCTCTGGGGTCAGCCCATGTTGCCGCGCCGTGTTCAATGACTACCATTTGATATCAAGTAGTAGTATTTATACACAGTGCCCTCTCCACCAAACTCAAAGTCGTACCCACCCAAGCGAAAGCGTCTGTTCACGCTGCGGGAAGCGGTCCAATCTGGCTACCACCCCGAAACCGTGCGGCGGCTCGCCGAGCAAGGCCAAATCGTGCGCGTCGGTAGAGGACTCTACGCGGCATCCAACGCGAAGCCGACCGAGCATCACTCGCTGGCGGCGATCGCCGCGCGTGTGCCCAAAGGAATCGTCAGCCTCCTGACGGCCCTCCGGTTCCATAACCTTGGCACCCAGAATCCGCGCGAGGTGTGGATCGCCGTCGACCGCCGCGCCGGCATCCCGAAGATCGACTTCATGCCGGTGCGCGTTATAAGGGTCTCCGGCATCGCGCTGACTACGGGCATCGACGAACACTACATCGAGGGCGTCCCGGTCCGTATCACCAGCCCCGCTAGAACTGTCGTCGACTGCTTCAAGTTCCGCAACAAGATCGGCATCGATGTCGCAGTCGAGGCACTGCGTGATTATCGTCGACTCCGCAAGGGCACGGCGGACGAGCTGTGGCTCCAGGCCGACCGTCTGCGGATGACCAAGGTGATGCGTCCGTACTGGGACGCCATGGCCTCATGACCCGCAAGCACCTCGTCAACGTGGCGGCCTCTGTGCGCGCGCGGTTGCTGAAGGCGTCAAAGGAGCGTCAGGAAGACTTCACGCTCACGCTGATGAAC
>JANNIB010000227.1:0-20667 GCA_031404695.1 Acidobacteriota bacterium | reverse complement strand
CCGGTTACATGGCTGAGAACCACGTGTCCTGACCCCTAGACGATACCGGCACGCCGTTGACGACCGAGAACGACCATCAGCAATCTTCAAATTTACTCAGTCGCACGGACGCTGTCAACCGGAAGCGGCCGGCCCGGCAGGCCCGCGGTGCATCCGCGCGCAGAGCCGGGCGAGGGCCGCTCCGAGCGACTAGAATCGTGAGATGCAGTTCATCCGACGCGCCTTCCTGGCGATCGTGGTCATTGCCATCGGCAGCGGAGCCGCCGCATGGTTCATGGCCGGACGCGAGGCCGGACCGGCCATCGAGATCAAGAACCCGGGCAACTTCATCGGACAGAAGAGCTCGCTCGAGGTCTTCGTGGATGCCCCGGCCGGCAAGCTCACGCGGCTCACCGCGGCGCTGACCCAGGGCGGCAAGGCCATGCACGTCTTCTCGCTCGACGACACCGCCGGCGCAGCCGGCGACCTCAAGCAGGCCAGTTCCGATCGCCTGTGGGTGATCCGGCCGCTCGGCAAGGCCGCGCAGCCGGAGCTCGTCGCCGGCCCAGCCACGCTCACCATCACGGCCGCGCGCCCCGTGCTCTTTGGCTGGCGGGAGGCGGAGTCGACCGTCACGAAGGAGCTCACCGTACGGCTCGATCCGCCGCGCGTGGGCGTAGTGTCGATCCACCACTTCCTGAACCTCGGCGGCTCGGAATTCGTGGTGCTGCGCGCTACTCCCCCCGACGTCGCTGCCGGCGTGAAGGTGGGCGACACGTCGTTCCCGGCCTTCCCGGGCACGGCGGTGGGCCTCTCGGATCCGGCGCTCAAGGTGGCGTTCTTCGCGCTGCCCTTCGATCAGGATGCCAACACGCCCGTCTCCGTGTTCGCGCGCGACGAGGCCGGCAACGAAGCCTCCGCCACGCTCGAACGTCAGGCGTTCCCCAAGGTGTTCCAGCGCTCGCGCATTCCCATCGACACGAGCTTCCTGTCGCGGGTGGTGCCGGCGATTGTGTCGAACACGCCGTCGCTCGGCGTGAAGACCGACGACCTGCTCGGCGCGTTCCTCACCATCAACCGCGACCTGCGGCACCAGAACAACGCCACCATCGCCGCACTGGCTGCCAAGACCGCGCCGGAGATGCGCTGGACCGAGGCGTTCGCGCAGCTCGGCAACACGCAGGTCGAGTCGCGCTTCGCCGACCACCGCACCTACATGTACGAGGGCAAGGAAGTCGATCAGCAGACGCACCTCGGGTTCGACCTGGCGTCCACGCAGCAGGCGCCGGTCACCGCGTCGAACAAGGGCGTGGTCGTGCACGCGGCCTATCTCGGCATCTACGGCAACTGCGTGGTCGTGGACCACGGCCTGGGCGTGCAGTCGCTCTACGCGCACCTCTCCACTATCGACGTCAAAGACGGCGACTCGATCGAGAAGGGGCAGACACTCGGACGCTCGGGCACTACCGGGCTCGCCGGTGGTGACCACCTGCACTTCACGATGCTGGTGGGCGGCGTGCAGGTGAATCCAGTGGAGTTCTGGGACGGCCACTGGATGGAAGACCGCGTGTTCCGCAAGATCCGCGAGGCTGGCGGCACGGCGCCCGCGGCGGCGGCGAAGTAGCCATGCGCGCGAGCCCCGCGGGTTTCGTACGCGCGTTCGGCGCCTGTGCGCTCACGGCGACGGTGGCCGTCGCGGCTGCGTGCGGCGGCAGCAACGCGCCGGTGGCAGGCGCGCCGGCCGCGCTTGATCCCGCGTCCACCGGCACGGTGACGGGACGCGTCGTGCTGTCGGGCACGCCGCCGGCAGCGCAGACGATCCGCGTCGACGGCGACAAGACGTGCGCCACGCTCGTGCCCGGCGCCGCCCGGCAGACCGAGAGCTACGTGGTGGGCGACGGCGGAGCGCTCGCCAACGTCTTCGTCTACGTGAAGACGGGTCTCGAGGGCCGCAGCTTCCCCGTGCCGTCGGAACCCGTGGTGGTCGATCAGCAGCGCTGCTGGTACATGCCGCGGGTCGTCGGCGTGCGCGTCGGGCAACCCTTCCAGGTGCTCAACTCCGATCCGCTGTTGCACAACGTGCGCGCGGAAGCCGCCATCAACCAGCCGTTCAATCAGGGGCAACCGGTGCAGGGCGTGCGCTACAGCCACACCTTCTCTACCGACGAGGTGATGGTGGCGCTGCGTTGTGACGTCCACGCGTGGATGAACGCGTGGGTGGGCGTGATGAACCATCCGTACTTCGCCGTCACCGGCGCCGATGGCGCCTTCTCACTGCCGGGGTTGCCGGCCGGCACCTACACCGTCGAGGCGTGGCACGAAGCCGCCGGCACCACGACCGGCACCGTCACCGTGACCGCCGCCGGCACCGCCACGCTGGCCCTCTCGCTTGCGGTACCGGCCGCGTGAGCAGGCCCGAGACAGCCGTGAGTGGCCCCGACGTTCCCGCCGAGACGACCCGCACCCGTTCGGTGTGGTCCGACTACGTGCAGCTCACCAAGCCGCGGCTGAACCTACTCGTCGTACTGACGACTCTGGCCGGCTACTACCTCGGCATGGAAGACGGCTCGCCGCTCGCGCGCCTGGTCCACACGGTACTCGGCACCACGCTCGTCGCCGGTGGGGCGTCGGTGCTGAATCAGGTGTGGGAGACGGAAACGGATCGTCTGATGCGGCGCACGCGCACGCGGCCGCTGCCGGCGGCGCGTCTCATGCCCGCACCCGCCTTCTGGTTCGGCGTCGCGCTCTCGGCCCTGGGCCTGGCCGAACTCTGGTTCCTCGCCAATCCGCTCTCGGCGATCGTGGCGTTCCTCACCGTGCTGAGCTACGTCGTCGTCTACACGCCGATGAAGCTGAAGTCGTCGCTCTCGACCATCGTCGGTGCGGTGCCGGGTGCGCTGCCGCCGCTCATCGGCTGGGCCGCGGCCACCGATACGCTGTCGCTGGCCGGCTGGTCGCTCTTCGGCATCGTGTTCTTCTGGCAGATGCCGCACTTCCTCGCCATTGCCTGGATGCACCGCGACGACTACGCCAAAGCCGGGATGCCGCTGCTGCCGGTCATCGAGCCGAGCGGACGCAGTACCGGGCGCCAGGCGGTGCTGTATGCGGCGGCGATGATTCCCGTGAGCCTGCTGCCGACGCTGCTCGGCCTGGCTGGTCCGCGCTACCTCGTCACCGCGATGGTGCTCGGTGCGATCGTGTTGTGGCTGTCGTTCGAGTTCGCCGCCACGCGCACGCACGTCGCCGCAAGGCGTTTGTTCTTCGGCACGATCATCTACCTGCCGCTGCTGCTGGGCGCCCTCGTTGCCGACCACGCCACGCGCTGAGAGGCAGGGACTGTCCCTATTCTGGCCCGCCACGGACTAGTTGCAATCTCTGCATACCGAGTCAGGCCGGGGCCAGAATAGGGACAGTCCCTCCGGGGTCCTCCCCAGTCATGGGTAGAGCAGATACTTCGCGCGCAGGCGGCGCCAGCTCGCTTCCGCGTCGGCCCACGACGCGACAATCGCCGCCGGATCGTCGCCGGCTTTGGCGCGCGCCAGCGCCGTCGGTGTCCCGACCAGCCGTTCGCTCGTCTTCACGTCGAACTGGTCGCCATGTAGTTTGTAGAGCGCTGAGGCGACCTCCATGCCGACGCGCGTGGGCTGCAGCTGCTCGCGGCTGGTGACCACCATGAACACGCCCTGACACGCCTGCCCCTCGTGCACGCTCGATGCTGGCGTGAAGCGCACGGGGTAGAAACGGATGCCGGCAAGACCGCGGGCGTTGAGCGCCGCCGCCAGCCGCGGGCCGTCGATCCACGGCGCGCCAATCTGCTCGAACGGCTGGTCAGTGCCTCGTCCAACGGAGATGTTGGCGTATTCGATGGCGCCGATGCCCGGATAGAGCGTCGCCTGCGTGAGGTTGCGCATGTTGGGCGACGGGTTGATCCACGTGAGCCCGGTCTGGTCGAACCACTGATCGCGACGCCAGCCGTCCATCTTCACCACGGTCAGGTCGGCCCCGATCTTCCGCTCGGCGTTGAAGAGCTGCGCCAGCTCGCCAATCGTCATGCCGTGCCGGATCGGCATCGGCATGTAGGCGATGAAGCTGAGGAGCGTGTCGGTGGCCAGCGGCCCTTCGACGTGCCAGCCGTCGATCGGATTGGGCCGGTCGAGCACGACCACCTTGATCTTGTGCTTCGCGGCTTCTTCGAGCACGTAGCCCATGGTCGCGAGATACGTGTAGAAGCGCACGCCCACGTCCTGCAGATCGACGACCAGGGTGTCGATGCCCTGGAGCATCTCGGCGGTAGGCCGCCGGGTGGCGCCGTAGAGCGAGTGGATCGTGAGGCCGGTGCGCTCGTCTTTCGACGACGCGATGTCCTCCACATCCAGTTGCCCGCGGATGCCGTGTTCGGGGCTGAAGAGCGACACCAGCGTCACGCCCGGCGCCTTGTGCAGCACGTCGATCGTGGACGCGCCCGACGTCGCAAGCCCCGTGTGATTGGTGACGAGCCCGACCTTCTTCCCCCGCAGCACGGCGAAGCCGTCGCGGGCCAGCACGTCGATGCCGGGCAGCACACGGGTCGTCGGCGTGGCCGGCACGGCGCGTCCGGGCTCGGCGGTGCCGAAGTCGGTGCCGGTCATGCGCGTGCCGGCCAGCGTGTCGAGCGTCGGCGTGGTGATGGCGCTTGCGGCAATGGTGGCGATTCGCGCGCGCACGGCCCCGACGTCGCCGACCCCGTCCGGGTGGAGACGGCTCGACAGGAAGATCACGAACAGCTTGGTCGTGGGATCGACCCACAGCGAGGTGCCCGTGAAGCCGGTGTGGCCGAACGACCCGACTGGCATGAGCTCGCCGCGATTGGCGGAAAAGCTCGTGTCGACGTCCCAGCCGAGGCCGCGCGCCGACGCCATCCCGGCCGGGGTCGCGGGCGTAATCATCTTCGCGACCGTGAGCGGCGCCAGCACGCGGCGCGGACCGATGGCGCCGCCGCCGAGCAGCATCCGCGCGAACCGTGTGAGGTCACGCGCCGTGCTGAAGAGCCCGGCGTGGCCGGCCACCCCGCCCATCCGTCGCGCCGTCGGATCGTGCACCACGCCGCGCAGCGGTTCGACCTCGGGCGCCTTGCAGGGCCAGGCGTCGAGGAAGCGGCAGCGTTCGGTGGGCGCAATCCGCCCGACACGTTCGATCGGCGGCAGGAAGCCGGTGTCGGCCATGCCGAGCGGCGTGAAGACGCGTTCGGCGACGTAGCGCTCGAGCGGCAGGCCGGAGGCCCGCGCCACGATGTGCCCGAGCAGGAAGAAATTGATGTCGCTGTAGACGAAGCGCTCGCCCGGCGCCGATTGCAGCACCTCGTCGCTTGCCAGCTCGATGGCCGCCTCGTAGCCCTTCCACGGGTCGCCCAGGTCCACATCCGGACGCAGGCCCGACACGTGCGTCAGCAGGTGGCGCACGGTCACGCTGCCCTTGCCGTATTTCTCGAACCCCGGCACCCAGGTGGCCACCGGGTCGGTCAACCGCACCACGCCGCGCTCGACCAGCTGCATGACGGCGGTCGTCGTGGCCACCACCTTGGTGAGCGACGCCATGTCGAAGACCGTGTCGAGCGTCATCCGCTCGGCCAGAGGGACGACGGCGCGCTGGCCGTAGGCCTTCTCGAAGAGCACCGTGTCGCCGCGGCCGACCACCACGACCGCCCCCGGCATCCGCCCGTCGGCGACGGCCGTGGCCACGATCTGGTCGATTTCGGCCAGCCGGGCCGAATCCACCCCGACCACCTGGGCGGTGCCGGACGCCGCCCGTGCGGCCGGCGTCTGGGCGGCGGCGGAACCGGCCAGGGCCAGCGCGGCCACCAGAACTGGGGCGAGAAGCGTCTTACTGGACATGGCGGGATCCCTACCGGGCTGCTAGCATATACTTCGTAGGTTTTCCGGTTTTCGAGGAGAGAGACAACGATGCGTGAAAGTCTGAAGCTGTCGGTTGCGGCCCTGATGGTCGTGCTGCTCGGCGCGCTTCCCGCGATGGCCCAGACGGGCCGCATCGGCGGGCTGGTTCGCGATGACAAGGGCCAGCCCTTGAAGGGTGCCACAGTGGTGGCGGAGAACCCCGCGGCGTCGCCGCCCTCCTTCACCGCCACGACGGATGACAAGGGCCGCTTCTCGATCATCGGCCTGCGCGCCGGCACCTGGAAGCTCACGGCCTCGGCGCCGGGGTTCCAGCCCTCGGTGGGTCAGGTGCCGATCCGCACGATCGGGCAGCCCAATCCTCCCGTCGAGTTCACGCTTGCACCCGGCGCTGCCGGCGGCGGCGGCGCCCTCGCCGGCGTCAACACGAAGGAACTGCAGGCCGACCTCGCGGCGGCCGACGCCAAGATGATGGCCAACGACTTCGATGGCGCCATCGCGGCCTATCAAGGGATGCTCGTCAAGGTGCCAGCTCTGACCGCCCTCCACCTGCAGGTCGGGCGCGCGCAGCGCATGAAGAAGGACTACAACGGCGCCCTCGAGACCTACGCCAAGATTGCCGCCGGCGACCCGAACGCCGAAAAAGCCAAGGTCGAGATCGGCATGACCAACCTCGAGAAGGGCGACCTGCCGGCCGCTGACGCGGCGCTGAGCGAAGCGGCGCAGAGCCTGAGCGCCAATCGCGAGGTGTTCTACAACCTCGGCGAAGTGAAGTTCGCCAAGGGCGAGACCGACGAAGCGATGAAGTGGTACCAGCGCGCGGTCGACGTGGACGCGAACTGGGCCAAGCCGTACTTCAAGCTCGGGCTCGGCAAGCTGCAGAAGGCCGACATGCCCGGCGCCATCGAGATGATGGAGAAGGTCATCGCCGTCGAGCCTACCTCGGGCGAAGCCGCGCAGGCCAAGGCCCTCATCGAGCAGCTCAAGAAGGGTTGACGCGCTTCTCGCGCACCAGGTCTTCGTATAGCGTCTCGATGTCGGACACGAGGCGTCGCGCATCATAGGTGGCCGCCACCTTCGCCCGGCCATGCTGGCCCATCGTGTGGCGCATTCCGGGGTCGGCGAGCAGCGTCATGATGTGGTCCGCGACGCCGGTGGCGTCGTCCATCGGCGCCAGCAGTCCGCTCACGCCGTGTTCGACCACGTCCGCCACTCCGCCGACTTCTGTTGAGACGACCGGCACGCCCGACGCCATCGCCTCGATGAGCGCCACCGGCGAGCCCTCATTGCGCGAGGTCAGCGCCACCACGTCGATGTCGGCGTAGAGCCGGTCGATGTCGGCCCGCCAGCCCAGGAACCGGACAGCGTCCGTGAGGCCGAGCGCCGCCGTCTGCCGTTCGAGCAACGCCCGCAGCTCGCCGTCGCCCACGATGAGGAAGCGCGCCGCCGGCACCTGCTGGCGCACCCGCACGGCTGCCGCCAGAAACACCTCGTGTGCCTTGATGGGCACCAGCCGCGCCACGATACCGATGAGCGGCGCGTCTCCCACGCCCAGCTCCGCGCGCAGTTCGCCTCGCCGCTGTTCTGCCACCAGCAGCGGCGCCAGGTCGAAGCCGAGGGGCACGGTGCGGTACTGCGCGGCCGTGCCCACGCCCAGCGCGATGAGCTCGTCGCGCACGCGCGTGGTCACTGCCAGCAGGCGGTCGGTGCGACGGGCCAGCCCCCGCTCGATGGCGCGATAGACCGCGGTCTTCGCCGGCGGGAAATAGCCGCGCAGCACATGCCCGTGGTAGGTGTGCACGACCACCGGCACGCCGGCGAGAATCGCCGCCGCGCGGCCCACGGCGCCGGCCTTGGCGGTGTGGGTGTGCACCACGTGCGGCTTGAGGCGGCGCATCAGCGCCACCAGGCGCCAGAGCGTCTGCAGGTCGCGCAGGGGCCGGATCTCGCGCCCGAGGTCGGGGATGATCTCGACATCGGCGCTGCGGCCGTGCAGCTCGAGGTAGTTGCCTTCGCCGGCCTCCTCGGTGCCCGTCACCAGCGTGCACTGGAAGCGCTGGCGGTTGAGCCGCTCGTGCAGCAGCGTGGCGTGGATGGCCGGTCCGCCGATGTTCAGGCGGGCGATGATGCGCACGACGCGGATGCGTGACGAGTCCATGGGCGAGGCCTCAGTCTCGCCAGCACGGTATGTGGTCACTCGCGTCGTCGGCGGCGATTGAGACAGAATGGAGAATCTTGTGCGGCATTGCTGGGCGAGTCAACTACCTGTCCGGAGCCCCGGTCGAGCGGAACGTGGTCGCTTCGATGTGCCGGCTCATCGCCCATCGCGGGCCTGATGGCTTCGGGGAGCTCTGTGCGGGCCCCATGGGATTCGGCCACCGCCGCCTGGCCATCATTGACCTGAGCCCCCTCGGCGCCCAGCCGATGCAGTCCGACGACGGGGCGGTCACGATTACGTTCAACGGCGAGATCTACAACTATCTCGAACTGCGCCACGACCTCACGCAACGCGGTCATCGGTTCCGGTCCCACAGCGACACCGAGGTCATTCTCGCCGCCTATCGCGAGTGGGGAACCGGGGCGATCGAGAAGCTGGCAGGCATGTTCGCGCTGGCACTCTGGGATGCCCCGCGCCGGCGTCTCCTGCTGGCACGTGACCGCGTGGGCAAAAAGCCGCTGTTCTACCGGACTGACGCCGCCGGGCTCTCGTTCGCGTCCGAGGCCAAGGCCTTTCTGGCCGAGCCCGAGTTCAACGCCACGCCCGATCTCCAGGCGATCTCGGAGTACTTGTCGTTTCAATACGTGCCGGCGCCGCGGTCGGCCTTCGTCGGCGTGCACAAGCTGCCTCCCGCGCACATGATGATCGTCGAAGACGGTCGCATGACGACCACGCGCTACTGGAGGCTGTCGTACGCCGGCCAGCGCGACATCGCTGAGGGCGACGCTCTCGAACAGCTCGACGCGCACCTGCGCCAGGCGGTCAAAAGGCGCCTGATCAGTGACGTCCCCCTTGGTGCGTTCCTGAGCGGAGGCATCGACTCCAGCCTCGTCGTGTCGTACATGGCGGAACTGGCGCCGACGGTCCGTACGTTCTCGATTGGCTTCGCCGAGCAGGAGTACAACGAGCTGCCGGCGGCGCGTCTCGTGGCGGAGCGCTACGCCACGCAGCATGTGGAGTTCGTCGTCGAACCCGAGGCCGTGAAGCTGCTGCCACAACTGGTGTGGCACTACGGCGAGCCGTATGCCGACTCCTCCGCGCTCCCCACCTACGTCCTGAGCGAGCTGACGCGCCGTCATGTCACGGTGGCGCTCAACGGCGACGGCGGCGACGAGAGCTTCGCCGGCTACGACCGCTACCGTGCCCTGCGCCTGGCCCAGACCGTGGCGCGGGTGCCCGCGCCCGTGCGGCTGGCGGCCGCCCTCGGCGCCAGCGCGTTGGCGAAACTCGTGCCTCACCGCCAGACTCGAAGGATTCAGCGCTTCCTGAACCGATCGGTGGCTGCGCCTCACCGTCAGTACGCGCGCTGGATGATGCATTTCGATTCGCCGTTGAAGCACCAGCTCATGACGGACTCGTTCCTGAGCGCCACGACGGAGAACGCCGAGGACATCGTCGACGGCCTGTTCGCGTCGTCTGACGCACCGACGCTCGTCGAACAAGGCATCGACTCCGACGTGCGAAGCTACCTGCCGGACGACCTGCTCGTGAAGGTCGATGTGGCCACCATGGCACATGGCCTCGAGGGGCGGTCGCCGTTCCTCGATCACGAGCTGATGGAGTTCGCCGCCCGTCTGCCGCTGAACCTCAAGCTCCGAGGCCGGGTCCAGAAGTACCTTCCAAGGCAGCTCGCAAAGAAGAGGCTGCCGGCAGGGTTGCTCTCCCTTCCCAAGAAGGGGTTCGGCGTGCCCATCGACCACTGGTTCCGGAAGGACCTGGGCGTCTTTGCCAGAGATCTTCTTCTGGGTGGGCGTGCCGGGGCCCGCGGCTTTATGCACCGCCCGGTCGTCGAACGCCTGTTCGCCGAACACCAGTCGGGGCGCAGGCAGTGGCACTATCAGCTCTGGAACCTCCTGATGCTCGAGCTGTGGTTCCAGATGTTCATCGACCGGCGACCCGACGGGCCGCCGGGCTCCGCAGGGTAACCGGTGCACGTCGTTCATCTCATCGGGACGCTGGAACGAGGCGGCGCTGAGCTGTTCCTCGCGCGGCTCTGTGAAGGTCTTACCCGGCTGGAGCCTTCCTGGACTCAGGAGGTCTGGACACTCGGCGGCAGAGGCAGCCTGGCCGCGGGCATCGAAGCCTCCGCTGTGCCCGTCCGCGCCTTCGGTGTGAACAAGGCGCCGTCCGCGTCGTGGCGCGGCATCCAGCTGCTGCGGGCGCTCAGGCAGAATAGCGAAGCCCGACTTCGGCGATCGACGAGCGTGTCGGGCACGTAGCGGCGAAGCAACCGGCGCAGGGCACACTTGCCCTGGCCGTCGCGGATGCGGCGGTCGAGCGGCTGACGCCACGCCCATTCGACCACCCGGTGGTCGAGCAGTCCTGCGCCTCGTCGTAGCCGGCCTCCTCGAGCCCGATCGTGAACGTGCGCACCGGGCGGGCGCTTTCGGCCTGCATGAGCGAGACCACGGCGGATGAATCGATCCCGCCCGACAGAAACGCGCCGAGCGGCACATCGGCCACCATGCGCCTGCGCGTGGCATCGCGCAGCAGGGCATCGAGTTCCTCGACCGCGTCGGCATCGTCGAGGCCAGAGGGCGCGCGCCGGCCCGCGGCCACGACGTCGCGCGGATCCCAGTAGCGCGTGACTTGCGGCGCCTCCCCGGCACGGACGCGGGCGTACGAGCCCGGCAGCAGCTTCTGGAGGCCCTCGTAGATGCACTGCGGGCTGGGGACGTAGGCAAAAGACGCCAGCGCCGCCGGCGACACCCCGGTCGGACACGCCGGATGCGCCCGCAAGGCCTTGAGTTCAGAGCCCCAGAGGAATACGCCGTTGGCCCGGCCGTAGTAGAGCGGCTTCTTGCCCAGCCGATCGCGCGCGATCCAGAGCGTGCGCTCGTGACGATCCCAGAGCGCGTCCCCCACAGGCGCGCGAAGGTGTCTTCCGGGCCCCAGTGCTCGAACCCGGCGAGCATCACCTCGGGGTCGGAGGTGCCGCGAAACCGCGCCCCCTGCCCTTCGAGCTCCGCCCGCAGGTCCTGGTAGTTGTAGATCTCGCCGTTGAAGGTGACGACGAAGCGCTCGTCGCGCGACAGCATGGGCTGATGCCCTGCGGGCGAGAGGTCCAGGATGGCCAGGCGGCGGAAGCCGAGGGCGATGCCGGAGGCTTCGTCCACCCACGTGCCGCGGTCGTCGGGACCGCGATGCCGGATGGCGTCGGTCATCCGGCCAGCGGCGTCGTGGAGCGCGGCGGCCGGAAGCGTCGAATCGGGATGCCAGAAGCCGGCGAGGCCGCACATGCGTGGCGCGATGATTACGCGGGGGGAACCACTCGAAACGCTCGATTGGCTAGGCCGCAGTCTACCCAATCTGCTACGATCTCCGCCTTACGATGTGGGCGTTCGTCGCGCAGACGGCACTGGCCATTGCAGCCACCGCCGCTCTGGTGTTCGCATACCGGTGGATCCGGAGCCGCGCCCCCCTCGCGGCGTTCCTATTCGCAGCTGGCTTGATCGCGCGTATCGCGGTGGGTGCCGGCCTTGCCCTGTCATGGATCGTCAGCGCCCAGGGCGGCGCGCTCTTCACCCCTGACACGCGCTGGTTCCCCGACGCGCAGATGTACTACGAAGACGCCAGCGCGGCGGCCGAGCTCGGCCTGACCGAGATCAGCGACAGCCAGGCGTCACCGACCTTCGTGCGCAGCCTGGCGATCTGGATGCGGGTCGTGGGCCCGAGCCACGGCGCCGCGCACCTGCTCAATCTGGTCGTCTACACCGCCGTGTCGCTTGGCGTGTGTCTCGCGCTCACCCGCCGGCGCGATGCCCTCGGCGCGCAGGCCACAGCGCTCGTCGTCGGCGTCTTCGCGTTCTCGCCCAACCTCATCATCCTGGCGTCGCAGCCGCTGAAAGACACGCTCTTCTTCGGTGCGCTCGCGCTGGTCGTCATCGCGCTGTGGTGGGTGCTGCCCGACGCGCCCGGCACGACCGTGCGTCTGGCGCCGGTGCCGCTGGCGCTGGTGCTGCTCGGCGTCTACCTGATGTCGGGGATGCGCGCCTACTTCGGTCTGATGATCCTCGGCCTGCTCGGCGGCGTGTTGTTCCTGCGGGGCCTGGCGCTCATCCGCGAACGGCGACGCATCCCGTGGCGCTATGCCGGCGCCGTCGTCGTGGTGCTGGCAATCGTCTGGGCCGGGTGCCGTGTGGGCGGCGGACCGTACTATCAGACGCTCGTCGACCCCGTGGTGCTGACGGTCGCCGCCAAGCTCGCCGAAGGGCTCTCTGTGGTGCGGGCAGCCATCGGCTCCGGCGACGGCACGCCAGCGGCACCGGTGCCGGCGCCCGTCGAAGGGGGCCTGCTGTCGGTCGTGGATCGCTCGCGCCGGGGCTTCGAAGCCTCCGGCGGCGGCACCAACATGGCCACGCCTGAACTTGCGCGCACGGCCGGCGGCGGTCTGATGAGCAAGATCGGGGGCGTGATGCTCGGCCTGGGCGCGGTGTTCGTGCCGGTGTCGCTGCTCAGGGCCACGGGCCTCGTCAACTTCTCAGGCGGCGGCCGCATGCTGCTGCTCACCGACGTCGATACGATTTTCCTGGATCTCACGATCGTCGCCTCCCTGTTGCTCGTCTGGCGGCATCGGCGGGAGATCGGCGGCGCGTGGACGCTGGCGGCGTTCCTGCTGGTGCTGGGCGTCGTCTCGGCGCTACTGGTGGGCTACGTCGTCACTAACTACGGCACGCTGTTCCGCCTGCGGTTGCTGGCGGTGGTGCCGTTCTGGCTGCTGCCGCTGGTGCTCGCGCGTCCCGTGCAGGGCACACCAGACCGGGTGTAGGACCATGGCCCTGCTCGGATTCGATGCCCACCGCCTGCTCGATGCGAAGGCCCGCGGCGTGCGCTTCGATCGCACGCTCACCGTCGGCCGCCTCGATCTCTACCTGTATCCCGCCGAGGTGCGCGCGCTCGATGCGCGGCTGGCAGCCGCGGGCCGCACCGGCGTCTTCGACGGCTACACGTTCAACACGCCGGCCGATCGCTTTCTGACGCAGGGGCTGGGAATCGCACAGCTCACCGTGCTCGACAACTCCGACTACGAAGGCGCCACGCTGGTGCACGACCTGAACCAGCCGCTCCCCGCCGCCGCGCACGGCGCCTTCGATGCCGTGATCGAGGCCGGCACGCTCGAGCACGTGTTCAACTTCCCCGTCGCCATCGCCAGTCTGATGCAGGCGCTGCGCGTGGGCGGCGCGCTGTTCCTGACGACGCCGGCCAACAACCTGTGCGGCCACGGCTTCTACCAGTTCAGCCCGGAAGTGATGTTCCGCATCTTCTCGGCCGGGAACGGCTTCCGCGTCGATCACGTGCGGATGGTGCCGTGCGCATTCCCAGCCGTGGAACTGCTGCCCGCCGGCCGCGTCTACGACGTCACCGACCCGGCCGAGGTGGGTCGCCGCGTCGGCCTCAGATCGGGCCGCCCGGCGATGATGGCGGTGCAGGCGACGCGCGTGGACGATCGCGTCCCGTTTGCGACGCCGCCGCTCCAGAGCGACTACGTGGCGAAGTGGGGCGCCGGCGCCGAGGCGCCGCCACGGTCGCGCCTGCGGCAACTCGCCGACCGCCTGCCCGGGCCGGTGCGCGCGCGCCTGACCGGCTACTTCCACCTGTGGGAGTACTCGTTCTGGAATCGCCGGGCCTACAGACGATCGCGATAGCCCACATTCCCGTGGCCGCCCGCTGACTGCGATGACGCAAGACCACAGCACCCGGCCCTCTGTCATGCCGCTGGTGGCGGCAGTCTTTGCCTTCGCGGCCCTGGCCGTGACGCCGGGGGCGTGGGACGGAGCGTTCTCTGGCGTCCGATACTCCAGTCTCCAGGCGGCCACCCTGGTCGCCACGTTCGTAGCCGCGCTGGCGCTGTGTATCTTCCAGCCTCGGCGACCGACACGCTGGCGGGGCGCCGGAGTCATCGCCGCGCTCGTCGTGGTGAGAGCAGGCCTCGGAATCGTGGACGTCCCGGCCGGCTGGCGGGGGGAATACACCATGGTGACGCCGGCCCCCGCCAAAGTCGGCGGCTTCGCGTGGCGGCTCGCGCATCATCCGTTTCGCATCGATCCCGATCTGCGCTTCGAGGGCGCCGAGCTCGACCTGCAGTTTCTGAACGACTACCACCGCTATAACCGCCCGACCTTCGCCCCGCCGCGGGCGACCTCGCAGGCGCTGACCTTCCGGTGGATCGGCTGGTTCGAGGCGCCTGCCGACGCGACGCTCGAAGTCTTCGCCGCCGCGAACGGCACGACGGAGATCTGGCTGGACCAGGCACGAGTTGCCGTCGCCGGTCCGGCACAGCCACCCGACCCGCCGCGGGTCGCCGTGCACGCCGGCTGGCACCGCCTGACCGTGATGAACAGCAAGCCTGCCGGCACCCCGCCCTCGGTGTTCGCCCGCTTCCTCGTCGACGACCGGCCCATCGACGTGCGCCCGTGGCGGCGCGCGCCATGGGTCAGTGGGCGGCTGCTCGCCGGCGTCGATCACGGCATCGTGGCCCTCGGCGGCGCGATGTTCCTGTGGCACATGGTCCTCGCCTTCGCCGGCGCGGCAATCCGCCGCGGTGGCCGGACGGCCGGCGCCGTGGCGGCCATGGCGGCGGTGGGGGTGCTCGCGGTGGGGGCGGTGAAGATTGCGGCGCCCTTCGCCAACCGCACCTACGAGCTTCGGCCGGGCGACGATCATCTGGCGTACGAAGGGCTGGCACGCCACATCCTCGCGGAAGGCGTCCTGATGCCCGAGGGCAAAGCCCCTGGCGCAGGCACGCCCTTCTACTTCTATCCGCTCTACTCGTACACGCTGGCGGCGTTCCATCTGGCGCTCGGCGACAGCCACGCCACCATCATGCTCATGAACGCCGCGGCCGCCGCCGCCCTGCCGGTGTTCTTCTGGGCACTCGGTCTGCGCCGCCTGCGAGGCGAGGTGCAGGTTTTCGGTCAGGTCGCGCTGCTCGTGTTCATCTGGAGGCACAACGCTCGGTACTTCGAGAGTCCGGTTACCGACAGCCTCTTCATCCCGCTGGTGTTCGGCACGCTGGTGTTGGCGGCACGGGCCCTGCGCTCGATGCGCCTGTCCGATGCCTTCCTGGTGGGGTGCGGCACCGCCGCCTGCGCCACGACGCGGCCCTCGTTCTTCCTCTTCATGGGGGCTTATCTCCTGGTGGTCCTGTGGTGGCCGCGCACCACGGCCATCACGACGCGCCTCGGCTCTGCAGCGGCCGTCGTCGCCGGCTACACCGTGGCGTTGGCGCCGGTGGTGCTCCGCAACTGGATCATGGCGGGCCAGGCGGTGGCCGTGGTGTCACTCTCACACGCGATTCCGATCTCGCTCGTGCCGCCCGAAGCGCTCACCAAGGAGTTTCAGCAGGACCCCCGGCTGTTCGCGTGGGACACGAGCCTGCAACTGGCGCGTGATCTCATCCTGGCCGATCCGCTCGGCGTGGCCTGGCTCGAGACGCGCAAGGCGCTGTTCACACTGGGGCTGACCAACCTCGGGCCCGGCCAACCGGCGCTCATTCCGGAGTTCCCGCTCCTCACGCTGCTGGGCGTTGCGGCACTGCTGTCCGGTCGCGTGCCCGGCCGCACCGCCGCGGTGCTCGTGGCGTTCCTCGTGTCGCACCTGGCGGCCGTCGTCATCGCATATCCGTGGACCTACGGCTACAAGACGATCATCCCGGTGCACCTGGTGTTTCTCTTCTGCGCTCTGCACCTGGTGAGCCGCCATCGGGAGGCCGGGGCCGATGCGTAGCATGTCAGCCGCCGTGCTCGTCGCGATCGCGAGCGCAAGTCTGGCGGGTTGCGGCCGCGCCGACACCCTCGTGGTGCTGCGCGCCACCTACGGGGCGAGCTGCGGACAGGCCGCGGGCAATGTGACTCTGGCCGCCGCTCAGGCGTGTGATGGCACGGCCCCCTGCACTCTGTCAATCACACCCGCAGTGCTCACCGATCCGGCGGAAGGTTGCGAAAAGGACTTCGAGGTGGTGTGGGCCTGTCGCAGCGGGCAGGCGGGAGCGCGGCGGACCTACCTGCCGAAGGAGGCTACCCTCGGCGCGACAGCTCAGTTGACCTGCGACTGACCAGGGCGGAAGGCGAGGATCAGGGCCCCCCGCGCCAGTGCTGGACACTGACCTCGTCGTAGAGCGCGTAGTACTGCGCCGCCACGGCCTCGAGGTCGAAGTGGACCTCGACGCGCCTGCGTGCCAGGCCCCCCAGATCCGCCAGCGCCTCCGGCGTCATCGTCGCCAGGCGCCACAACCCGTCGGCCAGGCGCGACACATCACGCGGCGGCGAAACGAACCCGGTGTCGCCGACGACCCACGCGCTGTCGCCCACTTCGGTCACTGCACACGGCAGCGCGCACGCCATCGCCTCGGCCACGATGTTCGGCAGGCCCTCGCCGTAGGCCGAGCTGAGGCACGAGGCATCACAGGCCGCAAAGAGCCGCGCCACGTCCGATCGCGGTCCCAGCAGGTGCACCTGTGACGCGCTGTGGCGCGCGATCCAGCCGGCCAGCGTGGCGTTCTCACGCACCATGTCCTTGCCGAAGAGCAGCAGGTGCGCCTGCGTGGCGCCACGCGCGTGCAGCTGCCCCCACGCCGCCAGCATCGTCTCGTGATCCTTCTGCGGGTCGAACCTGGCGCCGACGCCAACGACGAATGCCTCAGTGGCCAGGCCCAGTTCGGCGCGCACGGCCGCGCGGGCCGCCGCGTCCGGCTGGAACTTGAGCGTGTCCACGGCGTTCGGGATGACGACGATCTTGTCGGCGGCGTACCCGAGCGCCGTGTGGGTGCGGGCGGTCGCATGGCCGCAGCTCACGATGCGCGCCGGCACCCGTGACGACAGCCGCGCGCAGGCGCCCATGATCGCGCGCGTGAGACGACGCGTCGATCGGGGGTCGAGGTTGCTGCCCTGGACGTTCCACACCACCGGACGCCCCGTCCAGCGCGCGGCCAGCCCGCCCAGCAGATCCGCGTGGTACATCCACGTCTGCACGACGCTGGCGGTCGACGCCGCGATCTGCGAGCGCAGCGCCAGCAGCGCGCCAGGCGCGGCCGCCGGCCCATCCATGTCGAGCGACGTCACGGGCACGCCGAGCGCTTCAATCTGCGGCCGCAGGTGCGCGGCCGACGACAGCGAGATGACTTCGGCGGAATGGCGCGAGCGATCCAGCTTCGTCAGCACCTTGTACATCATCATCTCGGCGCCGCCGAGCCCGAGGCCGGTGATGACGTGAACGATGTGCCGGGGCGCGTCAGGGTCAGCCACGCGAGGCTACGCTTTCCTGACGGCCACGCAGACCGCGTAGGGCGAGAACGCCCGCGTCGCCGGCAGCTGCAGGCCGGTGGTGTCCTCGAACCACCAGACCGCCACCGACAGCGCCACGAACGCCTGGCGGATGAGCGCGCGCGCACGCGCGGCGGTGGATCCGGTTTCGAACGTCGAGTGATTGAGCACACCGAAGTTGGTGGCCATGAAGTAGCGCGAGTCGAGCACCGTGAGGCCCGCGGCTTCGTGCGCCGAGCGCAGCTGCGGCTCGTCGAGCGGCACGTGCATGTCGAAGAAGGCGCGGTCGAGGCGCTTCTGCACCGCGCCCATCAGCCCGGTCTGATTGGGAATGAGGGTGTACATCCGGCCGCCGGGCTTCAGCATCCGCGCCATCGACCTGAGCGCGCCGGCGGTATCTTCGAAGTGCTCGACCACGCCGAACGAAATCAGATAGTCGAAGCGGTTCAGGCAGGCGTCGGGCGGCGCGAACAGGTCGCCGAGCACGACCTCGCCGCTGACGCCGTCGCGCGCCAGCATGGTACGTGACTGCTCGCAGCCGACGGCCGAGTAGTCGAGGCCGGCGATGCGCATGCCGTAGGCCGTCGCGAAGTACGACGGCCACACCGACCGCGCGCATCCCACTTCGAGCAGTTCGCCCGAGCGGGTCTCCGGAGTCACGAGGTGCTCGTCGAAATAGCGGATGAAGCGCCGGCGCAGGTAGTTCCTGAGGCTGCGATCGGCGGCAACGACGGCCCGCGGCAGGTCGGATTCCGACCACAGCTTCGACCAGTACTGCTCGCCTGCCCTGTCACCGCTCACCGGAAGCCTCCTCGCCAGACAATCGTCGGATGTGTCGCAGCGAGAACCACCAGCACACCGAGAAATTGAAAGCGTACACGAATGTGGCAGACAGGGCGATGCCCTCGAGCCCCAGCCACGGCGCCAGCAGCAGGTTCACGGCAATCGTCAGGGCGACGTCGCCGCCCGCCACCCACAGCAGCAGCCGGTTCAGCTGCAGCGACGACACCAGCCGCACGGCCACGATGTTAGCGATGTACCAGGGAATCTGCAGCGCCAGCACCCGCTGCACGCTGGTCACCGCGGCCGTGTCCTCGGGGGTGAAGGCGCCGCGCTCGAAGAGCAGCCGCACGACCGGTCCCGACACGGCGACGAGCGCCAGCGTGGCCGGGATCGTGACCAGCCAGGTGAGGCGCAGGGCCCGCCGCGCTTCGGTTTCGAGGGCTGCCCACCGGAGCGAGGCCGCCAGCGACGAGAAGTGCGGCAGCAGCACCTGGCCGACGGTGCGGGCGCCGAGCCCCACGGCGAAGAGCACGGCGACGGTGCCGAAGTTCAGGTGCGCGAGCGCGCCGGCCGAGATCCGCGTGGCCATGCTCTGCGTGATGAGCAGCGTGCTGCCCATCAGCACCGAGCCGAGGAAGAGCGCGGCGTACTGCGACGATAGCGACGCCATGCGGGCGGAGGTGCGTGGATGTGCCAGATGGATGTTGTGTCCGGCACGCCGCACGGCGACCGCCAGCAGCACCGCCTGCAGGGCGGCGCCGATGGTGAGCCCGGCCGCCATCGCGTGAACGCCGGCCCACGAACCTGCCACCAGCAAACCGATCAGGGCGCCCAGCGGCTGGAGGCTCGGCGCGATGCCGCCGGCGACGAAGCGGTGCTCGGCGTTGAGGAGCGCCGTCCACAGGTAGGACACGTTGCTGAGGGCGACGGCCGGCACCAGCAGGTACATCAGCTCGGTCGCCAGCATCTGACGGGCCGGGTCGAATCCGGCGGCGAAGTAGGGCATCACGAGCGGTCCCGCCAGCCCGAGCAGCACCGCCATCGCCAGACCGACACTCACGGTGGCCGTCAGCGTCGCGGCCGCGAAGCGATCCGCCGCCGCGTCGCCGTCCTGATGACGCGCGGCCAGCAGCATCGGCGTGAAGACGGGCGCGATGATCCCGGCGGCCGTGTTGATGACGAAGCCCGGCAGCGCGTAGGCCATCACGAAAGCCTCGGCCGAGGCGCCCGAACCGAACCATGCCGCCGTGGCCTGCTCGCGCAGGAGCGAAATCGCCGAGAAGACAAGCGTCAGCCCGGCAATGGTCGCGGAGCTGCGGGCAAGGGAGCTGGACAGGCGCGGGAGGCGCGCGGCGGCCTCATTCACGGGCACGCACGATCATAGCCCGTCCCCTCGAAGTCCGCGCCAGCCGATGGGCCCGGTCAATAGCGCGGCAGCCGGTCGTGCAGGTCCGCCAGCGGACTGGCGGCAGCATCTCGCGCCGACAGCGTCGGCGTGAGCACGGGCCACTCGATCCCGATCGCCGGATCGTCCCAGCGAACCGCGATCTCATCGGCCGGATCGTAGAACGCACTGCACTTGTATTCGATCTCCGCGTAGTCGCTGACCACCGCGAAGCCGTGTGCGAAGCCCGGCGGAATGAAGAGCTGCGTGAAGTTGTCGCTCGACAGCGTCACGCCGAACCAGCGCCCGAACGACGGCGACCCCAGCCGCACGTCGACCGCCACGTCGAAGATGGCGCCGGCGACCACGCGCACGAGCTTGGCCTGCGCGGCGCGCACCTGCGTGTGCAGTCCGCGGATGGTGTTGCGGCCCGAGCGCGAGTAGTTATCCTGCACGAACACCGTGTCGATGCCGGCCTCGCTGTAGCGCCGCTGGTGGTAGGTCTCGAGGAAGAAGCCGCGCGAGTCGCGGTAGACCGCGGGCTCGATGATCGTGAGCCCCGGCAATGGGGCGTGCGTGACCTTCATGCAATCAGCCTTCCAGCATCTGCAGCAGGTACTGTCCGTAGTCGTTCTTCGCCATCAGCTCACCGGCGCGCCGCACGGTGGCGGCATCGATGAAGCCCATGCGGAACGCCACCTCCTCCGGACAAGCTACCTTGAGGCCCTGGCGGGCCTCGATCGCGTGGATGAACGTCGAGGCCTGCAGCGTCGCCTCGTGGGTGCCGGTATCGAGCCAGGCCATGCCACGGCCGAGCGTCTCGACGTTCAGCGTGCCCCAGTCGAGATACTGGCGGTTCACGTCGGTGATCTCGAGCTCGCCGCGTGCCGACGGCCTGAGCGCGGTGGCGAGGTCGACGACACGGTCGTCATAGAAATAGAGGCCGGTGACGGCGAAATGCGACTTCGGCGCCGTGGGCTTCTCCTCGAGGCTCACCGCCCGCCCGGCGTCGTCGAACGAGACCACCCCGTAGCGCTCCGGGTCCTTCACTCGATAGGCGAACACCGTCGCCCCTGACGTGCGCGCGGCCGCCCGCTGCACGGTGGCCGGGAAGCTGTCGCCGTAGAAGATGTTGTCGCCGAGCGCCAGCGCCAC